>DXHF01000529.1 GCA_019113605.1 Candidatus Paenibacillus intestinavium | reverse complement strand
AACACCATTCGTGTGGAGTAACTACGCCGTCACTATGAAGCTCGAAGGGACCATATAGAGAAACACTCTTCAGTACTGCTGTATATCCTGCCATATGTTTTTATCTGTTGAGCCGAACATATAATATGATTGCTCTTGCGGTCTCGGCACAATAAATGGATCTCTTATTTGGATATCTGAATCTATTCATAGGTAGGCGTAACTACTCCAGATTGAAATACACATTGCCACTGATCCTCTAACAAAACCCATTCCTCATTACCACTAATAGCAACATTATACTTATGATCTTGGACAACGACTTCACCAGAAACTGTGCCATATTGCATCCCGATCAAACTAACAAGCTCCCCTTCCATATTCAGGACAGCGCGTAGCCCTGATGGGAAAGCTACAATTTGCTTTTCATCTCGCCATATTTCACAATTTCCCTCTTGATTGACAAACTCATAGCGATGACCTTTCACACTACGTCGATATACGAGATTTCCAGTAATAGTCTCGCCATGATCTGAATCATATGGCAGTACTCCAGTAAACCAGATCGTGTGCTCCTTAGTCGGTAAAATCCCTGATAGTCTTTCAATAAAATCAAGGACACATAATATGGCTGGCGAATACATTTCTGTAAAGCCTTCCGCCCCAGTCCATGGGCTTATCGTTTGCGAAAACCTGTTCATTCTTGTCATCGCCGCAACAATAGGCTGAATCGTCCATAGCTGCTCTACATAACGCTTATGATATTCAAATGCATGCGCTGCTCGAATAATCGCCAAAAAATTACTCGGACCTGCCCAGCTATTATAACTAATTTGCTGATCGAATCTTGGATCGTCTAATGCAATTGCCGGGAAGGGATACTTCGCAAAAAACTTTCGAGTATTGAGTAAATATTTACTTAGCATTCTCGCAAACATCTCATCATCGGCAACCTCACATGCCAATACGCGCAATAATACATCGGATTGCACTCGTACAAATTGACCTTGGCGATCAACATCATAGAAGAAATCATCTACAGAATCATAGCAATGCGTAAATAATGCTTGTCTTGTCTGCTCAGCCTTCACTTTCCAAGCAGCTGCTTCTTCATGCTTTCCAAGCTCTTCCGCTATACTGGCTAAGTACTTACGCTGACAATATACATTTGCTGTAAGATCAGGCGCTAGAAATGGAAGAATTGGTGAATGTGGATTATATTTTGTAGCATCGTTCTGATGCGGTGTATCCGCTACATGCCAAAATCTTGGAGATAAATCATGTCCCGTATCAAAGGCACTAAATGCTTCAATACATCCTGTTTGTCTAGTATTCCGATAGGTCATTAGCCAATGGTCGTACTTAACCATTGCATCATACATTGTTGATAGGAAGCCTTCTGAAGTTTCATTCAGCTGATAATGATGCCATACACATCGGGCAAGAGGCGTAACAAGCTGAATTTGTCTGTAGCTTGGACCATCCATCGTAATTTTATATGGAAGCATGCCATCTTCTCTTTGAAAAATAGCAAAACCTAAGTATGTTTCTTCCGCTACCTCAGGTAAAAATCGCGAAAGTAGCTCATTGTTAATAGTACCTGTGCTTTCAAGCCAGCACCCATAGTAGATGCCTCCTTCATGCAGAATCGGCCTTTCTGTAGCTGTTGGTTTAATACAAGCAAGCAAACTAGCGACAGCATGCTCATATACGCTACTCAACTTAGTTGCTTGTGCTGTGAAAAACACATTGCTCCCTTGCTTCCACTGTTCAAGCAATTGCTTATCTTTTCCCTCATCGACGACATCAATTTGCGTTGTAATATCTATTTCAAGAAGTCGCTTCCGTAGCTCCTGCATCTTGTTCCCTCCAATGTTTAAATGCGCCAAGCAAAGCATCGTAGCTGATGCTCTGCTTGGCTAATAGTAGTATATTATACTATTATTGTGTAATATTGTTTGCAATAATTTGCTGTGCATTAGTATAGAAGCTTTCAACTGCCTCTACTACTGTTTTACGTCCAAAGCCAATTTCTTGGATAGCTGTTTTGCCCATTTTTTCAAACTCCGCATTTCCAGGAAGATTATAGCTTATGTTGAATGGTTCTGTCTTAGTTGCTTCTGGATCATTGATGAAGAAGGAAATAAACGTTGCTACTTCTTCAGGAGTAACTACGCCACCTTGCGCTGCAAGATCTGCCCAATATCTCATATTTGTGTTATCCTTATTACTTAATAAATGCTAGTGCTTACGTTATCATATATTAAAGCGCTTGCAAACAGGTGCATGTTATTTGTATGTATACAAAAAGCATTTGGTACAATACACTACCAACGGTATGTACCAAATGCTTTTTGTGAAAGTGAAATGATGATATATTTAGTTAAATAACGGAGTATATAATGTTTACCTTACTAAAACAACATAGATTTCTCCGTTATGATATAACCGTTGTAGTAGAAGTTGGAGTAAAGTTGACGACTTCCAACACAACAGGTGAACCAACAATAATAGAATCTACACCTGCAGGTACAGTAATTTCAAGTGATCCGACAGTTGTAGCACCTGGAACATAGGTCGAAATATTTTGCATTTGGAGCACACCGTTAATATATACATTGAACATACTATTATCTGTTGCTAGAACAGGAAGTTCTGTTGCAACTGCACCTGCATCATCGAAAAAATCAGCAGTGTCGATGGTTAATGTCGTTCCCCCGGCAGTTTCACTAGTTGTTACATAGAAAAACTTTTCTAGGTTTGGATCTGTTGCTATAGTTGACGTTGCTGTAATAGCTAGCTTCATAAGTTGTAATGCCATATCCAAAACCTCCTCTCAAAATAATGTGTTTCTAGCATTATATTATTCGAGATATTGTAAAGTGATAGGGCAAACCTTCTCGCTTTTCACCTATTTATAGTTTAGCTTCGCAGTGAATCCAACTAATTCTAAAATAATAGGGGTCGCACTTGCTATTGTTTGCTTCGTTGCCATAAATTTGACCGCATTTCTATTTATGTGATACATTTTCCCCTCCTGCAAAACACCATTAACATGTAAATTAAAATATCCTTCTTTGCCGAAGTTAGAAAACTTGTTAATAGGTTCACCACTGTCATCTACAAACTGATGCGATAGAATAACTATTCCCTCTGATAAATTCATATCTTGAGAGGCAACAAAAAAGTATCTTTTGACAATGGGTCTTATACTAATTTTAAGTTTTCTTTTGGGGCATCTTGTTTTTTTTCTACACTTCCAACAGCGACATCTTGTTTTACATTTTTGTTTGCAATATATGTTTATAATAACTTGACTCATTCTGACCACCTCGCCGATAAAGATTCATAGAATAGTTTATGTTCGATTAGTAGTCGATGTATTGGACAATCGCCGTAATATATTCAAATAATGAATAAAAGGCTATCTAAAACTATTCGATGTTAAACCTCTCGCGATTCGTTATAATAAAGAATATGAACAACGAAATCCTGAATGTCACTATATACTTACAACTTACAACTTACAACGGAGGTTACAACCTTGAATAAAAAAAATCCTCGTTTGATTCAATCTGTTCAACGAGCACTTGATATTGTGAACTGCTTTGACTCTCTGAATCCCCAACTATCCTTAACTGAAATTAGCGAGAAATTAAACCTAAATATTAGTACGGTACACGGCTTAATTAATACTTTAAGTGCAAACTCGTACATCGTGAAAAATCCGAACAATGGGAAATATACATTAGGGCTTGAATTTTTAATGAAAGCAAATCTTGTTTCTGATAGCTTAGATTTGAAAGAAATTGGTCATCCATTTTTAATAAAACTAACAACTACATATAATGAAACGACTCATCTTTATGTATATCAGCAAGAACAAATTTTTTGTGTAGATAAAGTAGAATCACAAAATAACTACTTTATCATTAGCTCTCGTGCAGGCAGCAAGCTACCAATGCATGCCTCAGCTTCTGGCAAAGTATTTTTAGCTTATATGTCACCAAGCGCATTAGAAAACTATTTGCAAGATTATGATCTTCTCGGGTTGACGAAGTATACCATTACCGACAAAAACTCACTAAAAGAACAACTACAACAAATCGTTACTGATGGGTATAGTATTGAAAATGAAGAGCTGGAGGACAATGCATACAGCTTAGCTGCCCCCATTCAAGATGCACATGGTCAAGTCATCGGAACAATTAGTATGATTGGCACTTTGAATCGCATGAAAGAGAAGGAATCAGCAATATTAGAGGATCTGCGGGAAGCTGCACAGGCTATCTCCGCTCAACTTGGCTATCAAAGTAGGGGATGACAAATAAGCTAGACAGATAGAGTAGACTCTATTTATCTAGCTTACTTGTTTAGTAAGACTCACTAGCTAATTGCTTCAGCGTATAATAAAGCAAATCCGCTCCTGCTTCACAATCCTCGATACTGCTCCATTCTTTTGGATTATGACTAATACCATCCTTCGAACGAACAAATAGCATCGCAATTGGACATAAAGCTTGGAACTGCATCCCATCATGTCCTGCACCACTTACTAATCGCGGAATCTCTTTCATTCCTAACTGCTGTGCTGCTGTATCAATCACTCCAATTAAATGCGGTGAGCTAGGTGCAGGAGCGACACGTTGTAGTAGCTCAATATTGCAGTCAATGTTTAACTCCGTACAAACTCGCTGCGCATGCTCCGTAATACGTTGCTCAAGCTCATTGCGATCAGCTTCGTCGATATCTCGTAAATCTAGTGTAAACTGGACTTCATTAGGTATTATATTAATGCCACCAGGTAAGACACGAAACTTTCCGACTGTCGCCACTCCGTGCTTGAATTGACGAACTTCATTATAAATAAAATCTAAAACAGCTGTCGCTGCGTGCATCGGATCACGTCTCATCAGCATCGGCGTTGCACCTGCATGACCAGCTTGACCAGTTAAAGTAAATTGCTGCCACAATGGTCCTGCAATTCCTGTCACAATACCTACAGGCTGATTCAAGCTTTCAAGCACTTTGCCTTGCTCAATATGAAGCTCAACATAGCATTTGATATCGCTACTTGCTCGCGCAGCTTGATCAATATGCTCAGGTGAATATCCCGCAGACCGCATCGCTTCAGCAATCGTTATATGCTGTTCGTCATAATAGATCAAGTCCGCTTGCTTTAGAGTACCTGCAAAGGCACGACTACCAATCATGCCGAAGCCAAATCGTGAGCCTTCCTCATCAGAAAACGCTATAACTTCAATCGGGTGTTTAAATCTTTGATCACGCTCATGCATCGATTGTAATACTTCAATAGCAGCCAGCACACCAAGTGCACCATCAAACATTCCACCCTGTGCAACTGTATCAATATGCGATCCTGTAACAACAGCAGGAGCATGCTCATCTAAGCCTTCATAGCGCCCAATCAAATTGCCAACTGAATCCTCTCGAACGATTAGACCAGCCTGCTGCATATACTCGGTAACTTGATCCTTTGCTCGCCGCTCTATAGAGGTAAAGGAAAACCTTGTTACACCGCCGCTCTCTGCATCCTGTCCGATACTGCCAAGCTCTATTATTCTATGCCATAATCGCTCACGGTTAATTGTCATCGGATGCTTCACCAGCTTCTGCTTTAGCGCTCTGTTCAGCTTCCTTATTATTTTCAGTTTGCGCTTCGGATTGCTCATTATTTTTCATTTGGAATCTGAAATGGCAGCTGCCATCCTTCACCAAATATTGATCATGTACAACTTCAAAATTTGGATTGTAGCCTTTTGCTATAGAAGGATCAATCATTTGACAATATAGGATTCCGTATTCTTCCATACCATCTGCTACCCACGTATCTCCAAATGCGCATCGTGTAAATGTTTGTTCAATTTCTTGCGGCTCATAGGATGTTTCATACTCGAATAAATCACTACGTCCCATATCATAGTTCGTTAAATAGTTAGAAATATCGTTGGGCTGACCATTGGCAGCAGCACGACGAGCAATATCTTTACCGCGTTCTTCGCCAAACGTTCGTACACCTTCACGAATCGCATCTTGACCTTCTTCACCAAACTTATCGACTACTGCCTTCGATAAATGTGCAAATAACTTTGCCATAATTGTATACGGAGATGCCGGCTCCAAGCTTTCATCATGCTTAATCGATTGTTGTTGTTCTTCTTGACTCATGAATAATCGCCCCTTAAATTAATTATAATTTATAATCAATGAATACCTAAATACACCGCTTTTACGATATCATTGTTGCGTAAATTTTCTGCCGTGTCCTCTACGACTATCTCTCCTGTTTCCATAACATAACCGCGATCAGCTGTGGAAAGTGCCATCTTAGCATTTTGCTCAACTAACAAAATCGAGACACCATCTGCATTAGCCTGTTTGATCGCTTGGAAAATTTCCTTGACGATAATCGGAGCAAGCCCCATTGAAGGCTCATCTAATAATAATAGCTTTGGTCTTGCCATCAAAGCTCTTGCTATCGCTAGCATTTGCTGCTCGCCACCACTCATCGTACCTGCCAATTGCTTTTGACGTTCTGCGAGGCGCGGGAAAAGATCAAACATACCAACTAGATCCTCTTTAATTTGTTTTTTGTCTTTGCGTAAATATGCACCTAGCTGCAAATTTTCTAATACTGTTAAGTCAGATAACATCCCACGTCCCTCTGGCACATGGGAAATTCTTTTCGCTACAATTTGATGAGGTGCTAGACTTGTTAAATCCTGGCCTTCAAATCGAATTTTCCCTTCAATTTTAGAATGCAAGCCAGAAATGCTTTGCAAAGTTGACGTTTTCCCTGAACCATTTGTTCCTATTAATGCAACAATTTCACCTGGTTTAATGTTTAATGAGATTCCTTTTACAGCCTTAATCGAACCATAAGAGACTGCAAGTTGATCAATTTCTAATATATATGAACTTTGAATCACCTACTCCATCTCCCCTCCTAAGTAAGCACTGATCACTTGAGGATTGCTTTGTATTTCTTTTGGCATTCCTTCAGCAATTTTCTCTCCATAATTCAGCACTACTATCCGATCCGATATTTCCATGATCATCCCAATGTCATGCTCAATCAGTACAATTTCTATATGATATTCCTTTGATAATTGCTTGATTTTTTGCATTAACTCTCGCTTTTCCGTTTGGTTCATACCTGCGGCTGGCTCATCTAATAACAATAGTTTGCAATTTGTAGCTAAAGCTCGAGCAATTTCAAGTAAACGCTGTTCACCGTATGGCAAGCTTCCTGCTAGCTGATCTACTTTAGACGCTAAACCGACGATCTCAAGCTTTTCTATACACTCATCAACAATCTGGTTGCGCTTTTGCTGTGCGGATTTACCTGCGAAGATCGAAGCAAATACACCCTCCGTATTACATCCCCCATGTGCTACAAGCACATTTTCTAATACCGTTAAATGCTGAAGTAATCTAGTATTTTGAAATGTACGCGCAATGCCTAGCCTCACTCGCTTGTATGGTTTAAGCTTGTGAATCGGCTGCTCTTCATATAACACCTTACCTGACGATGGCTGATAAATCCCTGTCATAATATTAAACAAAGTCGTTTTTCCAGCACCATTCGGTCCAATGACAGATAATATTTCTCCACGCCGTACCGTCAAATCAACCCCATTTAACGCGACTAAGCCACCGAATTTAACAGATATTTGCTGAAGCTCTAAAATGTTATCCATTAATTACCTCCACCCTTCCGAGGCTTCCCATAGAAATTGAGCTTACGATGCTTTTCTCCCCAAAACCCTTTAGGTTTAAAGATCATCATTAAAACAATCGCGAGTCCAAGCAGTAGCATACGGTACTCACTCACATAACGCAGCAGCTCTGGCGTGACGACCAAAATCGTTGCACCAAGAATCGAGCCAGCCAAATTACCCGAACCCCCTAAAATGACCATTGCTAAAATATTGACGGAATCTAAATATCTAAAAGTATCGGGACTTATATATGAGATGTACGTTGCCCAAAAAGCGCCTGCAATCCCTGCAAAGAAAGCACCAATCGTAAAAGCAACAATTTTATATTTGTTCGGACGAATGCCGATTGCTTCTGCTAATCGCTCATCTTCACGAATGGTCAGCATATTTAATCCGATACCAGAATGTACAATTTTATGAATCACAATATACGTAATGACGACTAAAATTAAAATGAGATAGTAATACTCGATTTTACCACTAAAGGTGTAACCAAAAATGGTTGGAGCTGAAATTCCAGGTAAGCCCATTGGCCCCCTAGTCACATCAACCCAGTTTACAAAAATAAGTCTAATAATTTCACCAAAACCAAGTGTAACGATTCCTAAATAGTCCCCTCTTAGTCTTATAACAGGTAGAGCGAGTAAAAATCCAAAAACTGCTGTAATAATAGCTGATAACGGTAGTACTAGCCAAAATGATAGCTCCAAATGAATCATAAGAAGTGCTGCTGTATAAGCACCTATACCGTAAAACGCTGCATGACCAAGAGCAAATTGCCCTGCATAGCCAATAATGACATTCAAGCCCATCGAAAGAATTGAGAACACACCGATCATAATGATCACATGCATCCAAAAATCATTCCATTGTCCAATAGCAACCGGCAATATTAATAGCAAGGCAGCGATTATTATGAATGCTAATTTCCGTTTCAATTTGATCACCTACACCTTATTAATATCTTTCTTGCCTAGTAAGCCTGACGGTCTAATTAAAAGCATAATAATTAATATAGCAAATGAGATTACGCTCTTATATTGGGAGGATATATAAGCACCTGACAATGCCTCTACTAACCCTAGCAAGACACCACCTAACATCGCTCCTGGAATATGACCAATGCCACCGAGTACCGCCGCAGTAAAGGCATTAATGCCCGCCATATAACCCATTGTTGGATAAACAGCATTATAGTAAATACCTACCATAATACCTGCAACAGCTGCTAAAGCAGAACCAATTGCAAACGCTAAGCTAATCATACGATTCGTGTTAATACCGAGCAAAGCTGCATTAGTTAGATTCATAGAAGTTGCACGCATTGCAGTACCTATTTTCGTTTTTTTCACGAAAAGCTGCAAAGCAATCATAAGCACGCACGATAAAATAAGAATTAATATTTGAATTTCCGAAATCGTGACATCACCCGCAGAATATACTTTCGAGCCAAACGTTGTCGGAAACGGATGCATCGATGAGCCCCAAATTAACTGAGCCACACTAATTAACAATGTCGAGACCCCTAATGCACTAATTAACGGAACAATACGGTCTACATTGCGAAGCGGTCGATAAGCAAATCGTTCAATCATAATCCCAAGTATAGCGGTCACAATTGCTGAAAAGATAAAAGCAGCATATAAAGGGAACTGCATTTCCTTTAAGAAGAAGAGCCCCATAAAGCTACCAATCATATAAATATCACCGTGGGCAAAGTTAACGATTTTCAATATCCCATAAACCATCGTATAGCCTAGTGCAATTAAGGCATAGATCATGCCGATAGTTAATCCATTCGTGATTTGCTGAAGTAGCATACGAACTCCTTTCAAATCAATAAGGTTAGATGAGTCGTCTCATTCACTTATAGATTTATATTTTTTTATATATGTAGCTACAGACGTTGATCTGTAGCTACACGGCAATGAGTACAACTCACTGAATATTATTCAAATAGAACAAACTCACCATTTTGAATCGTTAATTTCGTCGGAACAGTGATCACATCACCATTTTCATCAAAGCTTAGCGTACCAGTGGCACCTTCATAATCCTTCACTTGATCCAGATAAGTTTTAATACTTTCACGGTCAGCACCCTTCTCCTTAATCGCATCGATAATTAAAGAAGTTGCTACATAAGAATAAGCTGCATACGTATCTGGCTTGCTATTGTAAGTCGCTTGAAATTGCTCAGAAAATTCCTTTGCTTTCTCGTTATCGCCTTCTGGATAGAAGAAGCCGATGATCTTAAAGCTATCAACACCTTCACCACCAAGCTCAAGCAGTGCTTCGGAGTACAAGCTATCTACACCGATAAAGTCAACTGATAAGTCAAGCTTCTGTGCTTGCTGTGCAATTAACGCTGCTTCGTTATAAAAACCACCAATAAATATGGCATCTGGTTGATTGCCTTTAATTTTCGTTAAAATTGTGCTGAAATCTTTTTCTCCTGGATTATAAGCCTCTGCAGCTACAATCTCGATGTTTTTCTCAGCAGCAGACTGCTTATAAATATCAAGTAAGCCAATTCCGAAGTCGGATTGCTCATAGATCAATGCTACTTTAGAATAACCAAGCTCCTGCGACCAAGTTGCTAAATAATCAGCTTGGAATGCATCTGTTGTAATGACGCGATACGTGTATTCACCTGCATCAGTTACAGCTGGTGCACTAGAGGATGGTGAAATTTGCACAACTTTATTTTTGTTATATACAGGTGCAGTTGCAAGTGTAGCGGAGCTATTGAAATGGCCAACAACCCCTAATATGTTTTTGTTAGATGCAAATTTGTTCGCTACGTTCACAGCTTCACTTGAATCACCCTTGTCGTCCTGTATGACAATTTCAACTTGTTTGCCGTCAATACCACCAGCTTCGTTGATTTGGGCTACTGCTAGCTCAGCACCATTTTTGAAGGCTTGACCATATTGAGCTTGAGTTCCTGAAAGTGGTGCCGCCAGACCAATTTGAATGGTGTCACTTTCTTGACCACTATTGCTGGAGCATGCACTCAGTACCCCAAGTATTAAAATTGCTATAAGACCCATTGATAATTTGCGTTTCATCATCATCCACCCCTAATCTATTATAATTCCTATAAGTTTAGTATACTTTAATTATATGAAAAAAAATCGAAATTGCAACATGTTTTTTATCATAGTCAAATCTGTTATGACAATGTCAAATTAATCGGGAGTATTCACCATGTTTTAGCTGATTGACAGCGCGATATAATGGCGATGCTACGTGATGAGATGCTATACTTCTTCCACAGATTGAGAGCAAAATTATGAAAAAATGCTGGACTTCTATTAACTAAATAAAATACTTATCTAATCGAACTTAGCATAGGGGAAAGAATTAATACAAAAAAACGACTCCTCGGAGTCGCTTGTAAATTTCACTATAATGACAGGTGATATCCATATTGGAGCATCTTAATCAGATGCATCTCAAGTAAATTACCAGGATCGTAGATTACATAGCAGCTCCAATTCTGAAGTTTACTCCAATACCTTAAAGCTAGTAGATACTTGCATCTCAAAATTATGCTTCGGATCACTTGTGACGTCAGTAAACTTCGCTTTAGCAGTAATGACATATTCCCCTTTTGGGAAATGACCATCCGCTAGTTGATTGTAAAGCTCCTTATACTCTTTAGTAGAATCGTTGAGAGAAAAACCTGAAAATTTGTACTCCTGCTGGAAAGTACTTCCTTGCTTTAAGATCGTAGTAATTAACGGTTGGTCCATCACATAACCAAAGCCGATATTGCTATTCTTCTCATGTAGACTAATCCCTATCGGTGAAGCGGCATGAGTAATCGTTATTTCTAATTGTTGACCCACATACTCTAACTCCGCATGAAGTTCAACTTTTTCACCGACAATGTATTCATCCTTTACAGATATCATTCGAAGAACAAAATCATTGGATTGAACTGAATTATTACCTGGAGTAATTGACTCTGCTTTAACCTCACTCGAATTATTAACAAATGTATTAGAAAACTTTTGGAATTTCGATGATTTCTCGTTATTACCGCCAGATATTGAGCATGAAGTAGTTAAGCAAAGAATTCATACGATAATAGATAAATTAGGCCATTTATTCATTTAAACCTTCCTTTCAAGTAGAATCGAATCTACTGTTCTACTCACCATAACGATTGTATTTCGCTTAAAGTTGCAATGAATAGTACTACATTCTGGATAACTTTGGTTACACTCGGAAATTGTAATAATAGACTAGCCTACTCTATATTTACAAGACATTCATATTGCGTTAATGGTTACATGACATTTATTAGTTACAATTACTAGCATATCTACTCAGCACTAGCCTATGCTTTCGATGCATCTATTCAGTTTCGAGAATTCCCGTCGTAAATCAATGAAAAATTTTAAGGAGGATTCAAATGAATTTCAAACGGACTTTTCTTGTAACTGCTTTATCTGCGAGCCTCGTTATTCCACAGCTTACCCCTTCCGTCCAAGCGGCCAGCACAAATGTTATATCCGGCCTAACAAGCTACGCTGGACAAGGTAGCCTACAACCTGAACTGATTGCACGCTATACAAGTGGCGCTGGACTAGACGAGGGTGGTACTGAAATTGTCGCATATGACAAACTAGGCAAGAAATTATTTTCCGTGAATGGAGCAGAAAAAGCACTAGATATTATTAGTCTTTCTACATTAACTAAAGATAGTGACTTCAAAAATTTGAGTCTTACGAAACGTGTAGCATTAGAGGACATTGCTAGCGAAAAGTTAAACTTAAATGATCTAACTAGTGTAGCTATTAGTCCCAATAGCAACTATATTGCAATTTCAGCACCTGCTGAGCCAAAAACAGATAATGGCTATATTCTCTTCTTAGATACGAATGGTGAATATATCTCTCATGTTCAAGTTGGTGCTCTTCCTGATATGGTGACCTTTACTCCTGATGGTAAATATGTTCTAGTTGCTAATGAAGGAGAACCTAATGACGATTATACGATCGACCCTGCAGGTGGAGTAAGCATCATCGATCTGCAAAATGGACCTCAATCCCTTTCCTCCGATTCAGTAACGACGGTCGGCTTTGACACTGTAAATGCAAATGGAATTCGTATCGGCAAGCCCGGTGTAAGCTTTGCACTGGACGCAGAACCAGAATTTATTACTGTAGCTGAGGATAGCTCGAAAGCTTACATAACACTTCAAGAAAATAACGCCATTGCAACATTAGATATAGCTTCAAAAACAATTACCTCTGTGAAAAGCCTTGGTCATGTTGACTATTCCATGTCTGGTCAAGCACTTGATGCTTCCGATAAGGATGATGCAACTCAGCTCAAAAACTGGCCGGTACTTGGAACATTTATGCCAGATGCTATTAGTCTTTATAACGCAAACGGTAAAACCTACTTATTAACAGCCAATGAAGGCGATTCAAGGGATTACGCGGGTTACTCAGAAGAGGTTAGAATCGCTGATCTTGCCGGAAAATTAGCTTTGAAGGCTGATAACTATGCTGGCTATACACAAGTAGAGTTAGATGCTCTTCTTCCAACTTTAACGGAAGATGACGCACTTGGTCGCTTAAAAACATCGACGTCTCTGGGTGTTAATGGGGCTGGACAATACGAAGCGCTATATGCATATGGTACACGCTCCTTCTCTGTATGGGATGCGGATACGATCGAGCTTGTTTATGATAGTGCGGATTCCTTTGAGCGTATTACGAAGCTAGCCGTTCCGGACTCATTTAATACGGATAGTACAGAAAACAAGGCCGATTCCCGCTCCGATGATAAAGGTGTTGAGCCTGAATCTATTATTACTGGCAAGGTCGGCGATAAAACTTACGCCTTCGTTGGATTAGAGCGTATGAGTGGGATTATGGCTTATGATCTTGCTAATCCTGAAGAGCCATTATTCGATATGTTTTTATCATCTCGTAATTTTTCTGCCTCTGGTGAAGCAGATGCGGGAGATTTAGCACCTGAAGGGATGAGCTTTGTAGCTGCAGAGAATAGCCCAACAGGCCAAGCTTTACTCATTGTCGCACATGAAGTTAGTGGTACGATTGCTGTATATGAGCTTACTCCATCAGAGCAAACACGTATTCAAGTCATTCATACAAACGATATTCACTCTCGTGTTTATGAGGATGGTGGAATGGGTTATGCGAAGGTTGCAGCTGTTGTTGACGCTTATCGCAAACTAAATCCAAATACTATTGTCCTTGATGGCGGTGATACGCTGCATGGACAAACCTACTCTACTTTAGTGGAAGGCTCCAGCATCATTGATATTATGAATGAAATTGGTTATACAGCGATGACTAGTGGGAATCATGACTATAATTATGGTTTCGATCGTCTAGTAGAGCTTGCTGATTCCGCTAAATATCCAATTCTTGCTGCAAATGTAAAAAATGCTGATGGCTCTTATGTGCTTGAACCTTATGTCATTAAAGAAATTAATAACTTGAAAGTAGGAATTTTCGGACTAGCGACACCAGAAACACTATACAAAACTCATCCTAATAATGTAGAAGGCTTAAGTTTCATTTCACCTGTGCAAGCTTCTAAGGAAATGGTTGCTGAATTAGAGGGGAACGTCGATATTATTATTGCAGTTGCTCATTTGGGAACAGATGGATCAACTCTTGTTGAAAACCGTTCCGATTATATTTTAACGCAGGTGGATGGTATCGATCTATTCGTTGATGGACATAGCCATCAAGTTGTCTCGCGCGTTATTAATGACACATTACTTGTACAAGATGGAGAATACGCTGAACAAGTTGGTATTGTAACTCTAGTCTTAGAGGATGGTAAAATCGTTGATAAAACCTCTCAATTTATTACTGCTCAAGATGCTGCAACTATGGCTGCTAATCCTGAGGTAGAAAAACTAATTGAAGATACCTCTAACAGTCAGAAAGCTTTACTTGATCAAGTTATCGGTCAATCCTCTGTGAAATTAGAAGGGGAACGTGAAGTTGTACGTACAGGAGAATCTAACCTTGGTAATTTAATAGCAGATGCGATGCTGGAAGTCACTGGAGCTGATGTTTCCTTAACGAATGGTGGCGGTATTCGCGCTTCGATTGATGCTGGTGAAATTACAAAAGGTGAAGTCATTACCGTCCTTCCTTTCGGCAACTATATCGTGACGATCGAAGTAACAGGTGCAGAACTTTTAGCAGCACTTGAAGTTGGCGCGGCTGGCTATCCATCCGCTCATGGCGCTTTTGCACATGTAGGTGGCGTTTCGTATAAGATTGATGATACGAAGGAAGCAAGTCAACGCGTACATAGCGTGAAGGTTAACGATGCAGCGCTTAAGCTAGATCAAACCTATCTGCTTGCAACGAATGACTTTATCGCTGCAGGTGGCGATCAGTACTCGATGTTCGTCGATAATAAAATTATTAATAACGCAGCAGCTTTAGATGAAGCGCTAATCTCTTACATTCAAAAGCTTGGAAAAATTAATACAGCAACAGAAGGCCGAATTATAGTGGAGAAGAAATCTGTGGCCGGTCAAGCTAACTCTTCAGAGCAGAATAATACTGGAACAAAAGAGCCAGCTACTCCGCAAGACAATCAAGCAACTAATGCTACTGTTGATACTTATATCGTACAAAAGAACGATAACTTAACTAAAATTGCCAAGCGCTACAACACTACTTGGCAAGAGCTGCAAAAACTGAATAAGCTGAAAAATGCTAACCGTATCTATCCAGGACAAAAACTTATCGTTCCTGTGAAATAAATAAGACAAAGCCTTTAGTAGCATTCATTTTCATTAACACACTTTTGTCACAACAAAAAGACTCCTCAAGTTGGATATTCTTGAGGAGTCTCTTTATGTAGATTTGCAATTAGATTATCTCCAGAAGAATATCCTCGCATTGTACGATGAGCTCAGAAAGCGAACCACCATGGAAAAGTATATGTACCTCGTAGCCCTTGGACGTTGAGTAGATTTCATCATATACCCAGCTTGCTCCAGCTATATTAGTTTCCTCTCTAATAACATTAGCATTAACAAAGGTAACCATATTATATGCCGTAAATCCACCAGTGGGATCAAGTTGAATGACATAGTTCTTGTTTTCACGTTGTTCCAGATGTAATACTTTACAATCGTGAAAATTAAAATTTTCACTTATAGATTCAGGGATCGCTTGAAGCCTTCTTACTTTATCTAGCTCCTCTATTCTTTGCTTGGTGTGCTTATAATTTTCTATGCTGAATTTCTTTATGTTAGCGTAAATTTCTGAGGTGCAATACCCTAATGCCAATATTCTCATATCGCTGATTCGACGAACTATCTCAGTTGGTAGTTGGTGCTTCATATAAAGAAGCTGCCATTCTATCCGCTCACGAAATACTTGTTTACAGTGCTCTACATCAAAAGGAGGTCTACTTTCATATTGTTCTATTAACGATGTAAAGTGTCTTTGCTCCTCCTCTGTCCTCTGAATAACGACAGTTTTAGCATTTGAAAGCACCTCTACATTAATGATTTGTTCTAAAGGAATCAGATTCCCTTCTAAGAATCCCCTTGGACTGAGATTATATATTTCACGCTCCTGCTTAATAAAAGCACGCTCTTTCCTTTTGTACAAGCGATCATATATATTTTCAGTATCTGCTCCAGGA
>DXHF01000528.1 GCA_019113605.1 Candidatus Paenibacillus intestinavium | reverse complement strand
ACAAACAGCTTTCTACTTCTTAACATATCATTCCTCCTCCAACTTTTTGTTACATCTTGATAAACCTCTCGTATACAAAAAGTACATCGGAAGCATAACCCCAACTTTTTGTTACATCTCGATAAACCTCTCGTATACAAAAAGTACGTCGGAAGCATAACCCCAACTTTTTGTTACATCTCGATAAACCTCTCGTATACAAAAAGTACATCGGAAGCATACACCTACCTGTACATAACAAAAAAGAACGCATGCCACTATCGGTATCGATAGATAGGTATGCGTTCTTCACATATTTGTATCAGGTTTTATTTTCATTATAACTAATTTCCCTTAATATGTCTATTCTAAAAATCAATTAATCCTACACTTATTAATAAAGCATCATCAACCTTGCGCATCGTCTCATCATCTAAATGTGTAATTTTATCCGTTAGTCGTTGTTTGTCAATCGTTCGAATTTGTTCAAGAAGAACAACTGAATCACGATCGAACCCATGTTTTTCAGCATCCATCTCAACATGAGTAGGTAATTTTGCTTTTTGAATCTGTGCAGTAATAGCCGCAACAATAACTGTAGGGCTAAAGCGATTACCAATATCATTTTGTATAACTAGAACAGGTCTAACTCCACCTTGCTCCGAGCCAACAACTGGTGACAAGTCAGCAAAAAACACATCTCCGCGTTTTACGATCAATCTCTACACCCCGCTAACAAGACGACCCAAAGTATGGTCTGCTTCTTCCTCCGCTTGAAAAGCTTCTGAAGCAATATTCAAGTTAATTCTTGCCATTTCCATATAGCCACGCTGCATCTTCTCACGTATTTGTCTCTTTTTGCGCTCGATCAAATACAGCTTCATTGCTTGGCGAATGAACTCGCTGCGATTTGATTTTTCAGTTGCGACAATTCCATCAACTTCTTCTAACAATTGATCGGGCAAACTGATCATTATCCGCTTTGTATTATGAATATTGGCCACAGAATTCGCACCTCCAAAACTTTTCCAACACTTTACTACACATTATGACATAAATATAACTTTTCTATACTTGATCATATATATGTAATGAATATATCAAGTATGCTATATCCAACGATATATGGAAAGGATCGGGACAATACTTTACCCATAATGTTTACTTGAAAAATACATGTAAATTTTTCCTCTTTACATATATTATTGATTTATTTTTCCATAGTACTCTCATATTACACTACAATGGTACCTATAAGCTATAGATTATTATTGATAAAATCATCCAATTTCACTAAATTAGCAAAAAGCAACTTTTTATGATACATCGCCTATGAAATTCAAAGTAAAAAGTTGCTTTTATTCCACAGACAAGCCGGGCTACGATGCGGAGTTAGTGTCTATAACGTAGGGATGTAACTTTTTCACACTATAGACAGTAAAATTACTGTCTATGCCGCACAGAACTCTCTTTTCTCACTCAGGGACAGTAATTTTACTGTCTATGCCACATAGAACTCTCTTTTCTCACTCAGGGACAGTAAATTTACTGTCTATGCCACATAGAACACTCTTTTTTCTCTCAGGGACAGTAATTTTACTGTCTATGCCACACAGAACTCTGATTTCTCACTCAGGGACAGTAATTTTACTGTCTATGCCACACAGAACTCTCTTTTCTCACTCAAGGACAGTAATTTTACTGTCTATGCCACATAGAACACTCTTTTTTCTCTCAGGGACAGTAATTTTACTGTCTATGCCGCATAAAACTCTCATTTTCCTCTCAGGTACCGCAATTGACGTGAAAAATCCCTCTCATTCGCCGAAATAGAGTAACCTTTTTTTCATCCCTTCCACTTTGCTAAAGCGAAGAGAGCTAATCACAATCCTCCACCCTAGCGAAGAGAACTATTCACTAGTGGAGAAGCGATAGCGGTCGTTTTTGTCCTCGGATTTATACCGCTATGACCATTACAATAAATCCGAGGACAACGGCGATCGTAACAGCGATTAGTTCTCGAAGCGGTCTCCGATTAGTTCTCAGAGCGGTTTATATCCCATTAGATACTGCAATCACTTGACCTTGTTCAATATAACGACGCGGTACACGACTTGCAATCATACAAGTCAATTCATAATTAATCGTGCCTAGTAATGCAGCGATCTGTTCAGTTGATATCGTATGCTCGCCTTGCTGGCCAATAAGGACAACCTCTTGATCGAGTAACGATTCAAGCGGATATGCTTTTAACATATCTAATGAAACCATACATTGATCCATACAAATTGTGCCTAGCACAGCAATTCGTTCGCCTTGTAATAATACTTCTGCTTTACCAGATAGCATACGACTGTAGCCATCTGCATAGCCAATCGGCAATGTTCCAATCCACTCTGGTTCATCCGTTACATATCGTGCGCCGTAACTAATTCCCCAATCGGCTGGAGCTTCCTTAACATGTACAATTTTAGTCTTCAAGCTAAGCACTGGCTTCAATGCGATATGATCCTTTTTCACTTCCTCTGACGGATACATACCGTACATCGCTATACCTAGACGAACCATATTGCCAGCCCACTGAGGAGTGTCCATTCCTCCAGCACTATTGGCAGCATGAATAATCGGTATATCCCAGCCTTCCTCTCTAACATGGCTTTCAATCGCATGAAAACGATCATATTGAAGTGAAGTATAGCTTTTATCCGCTTCATCCGCTTTGGAATAATGTGTGAAAATCCCTTCGACTTGAATAGTTGAAATAGCCATCGCCTGCTCGATGAATGAGATTGCTTCCTCATATCCCAATATGCCTAGTCTACCCATGCCAGTATCGATTTTCACATGAACCTTCAATCGCTTGCCAGCTATTTCATCCATAGCTTGAGCGGCTTGAAGTTGATCCTCGCGATATAAGGCAATCGTCACATCTTGCTCTCTTGCTAATGACAAATGCTCTGGAGCTACAAAGCCAAGCACAAGAATCGGTAATTGAATCCCTTCCTTACGAAGCTGCAACGCTTCATCAAGAAAGGCAACTCCCAAATAATCGACACCATAGCGTTCAACTGCTCTTGAAATTTCTACTAGACCATGACCATAAGCATTCGCTTTTACTGATGCTAATAATCGTGTACCTTCTTTTAATTGTGATTTTACTGCTTCTATATTATGATGCAACGCATCTAATGATATGTCGGCCCATGTGGGACGGTAAAACGTACTCAATTACTCCACCTACCTTAGAGGTAGTTTAAAACATCCACTTGTGATCACGAAGTAACGCGCTGTAGCTTAGTCGGCGTCGAATATGAAGCGAACTTGGGAAGTCCGGGCCGCGTGTACCAAGTACGTACACTTACGCTTCCTCCTCCCTCAAGTAGCGCTCCATCTTCTCGGTGCTGACAAGCGAATGTTTTAAACTTTTATATTATGAGGCTGTTCAAAAAAACGGACTTTGATAACGAAGCGATGCTGACGTAGCATACTCGACTTCGGATATGAAGCGAACTTGGAAAGTACGGTTCGCGGCATTTAATATAAAGCGAACTTACACTTTATTCTTCGAAAATTTTTCCGTTTCATTACGTCTAATAGTTGCTATATTACCCCTACTCATCTGACGTGTCAATGTTAATCTCTACGGATTATCCTCGCTGTGAAATTGATACGATATAACTGTCTTTCTTCATTATATAGTAAAAAGAAATAGCAAAAAGCTAGCTCATTGAATCGAAGATAAACTTCGATCTTTAAGCTAGCTTTATCAATCTTATTTGGATACTTCAGCAAGTACGGATTGAGCAACTTTAATCATTTCAACTTCTGGTAGATCGGCACTACTTAGACGGTATTGATTGCCGAAGTACGTCCAAGATAATGTTTGAACATCATCACCAGAAGTAAGCTGAGCAATCGTGAAGCCTAGATCAACGAAATCTCCCGGCACCAATGTCGTAGCCATATCTTTCGCTTCTGTTTGAATCAATGTGTAATTATAGGTACCTGCAAAGCGTGTCATCACACCTTGATTGCCAGCGTACTCAATATCTGTCATATCCTTCTCGTTAACACCTAGTGGAGTGTGTGTAGGGCCCATAACTGTAAATGATTGCGGAGTTGTTGGTGCGATACTCGTAGCATCATCTTCTTCGCTCAAATCTGTGCCATGACCTTCTTCTCCTGTAGTAGATTGTTCAAGAGGAGTTCCAGATTTGGGATCAGTGCCAGTGTCACCATCCACATTACCTAGCTCAACGCCAACGCCATCATCGCCTGGAGCAAGAGTATCCACATTATCTTGATTTGGATCAACTGTCGTTGGTTGTTGCTCAGTTACATCACCCGATTGTGCCTGCATATTGGATTCTGTCTTGAAGAATCCTTCAGTAAACGTAGGATTAAACTCAAATGTATCAAATTTCACGTCTACAAGTACAGTTGCGTTCGTGTCGCTAACTTCTACTTGCATCGGTTTATAATCATCTTGGCTTAACCAAATCTTCTGTCTTGCAAGTGATGTACTGTTGTATTTCGCCATTACATCAAATACATAAGCATCATCTGTCGTTGTAAATTGACGGGAACCATCAAGTAGAATACTTTGGACTAATGTTTGGTATAAATATACTTGGCCATTCTTTTGCGGCCAATCACTTTGGAAGCGGAAAACTTTGTTTTGCTTTGGCGTTAATACGAACACACCTTCATCATTGCGAAGTACGATTTGCGTAATATCTTTGTCTGCATTGGTCAGCTTAATGCGGTAAGCCTCTGGTTTGGCGTAAGAAACTTCCACCTGATACACTTGCGGTTGCTGTCCATTATGTAAGGTCATCGTACCTGTGCCACTGTAACCTTCCATACTATTCAAAAATTTGTCCAAATCCTTTACCACGGATTCGGCGTCTTTCGTCCCGCATGCAGATAGCACTAGTACCATACTTAGTATAATTGCCGCGATCCATGTCATACGACGCATGAAATCATCCCCTCACACCTTGTTTTTTAACTGGCTTATACATACTATGAGGGGACTTGGACATTTATGCGGACAATGTTGACGAGCTAATAAGTTTTTTTGGACGAGTGGATTAGTTTGCACGTATATAAATACCGCAGTTAAAACAAAAATGCAAGCTCCCAGATATCTCATCTAGAACTTGCACGTTTAGCATGTAATAATTCTTGTTCTCGGGATAGCTTTCGTTGTGTCATCGTGGGGTTTCAGAGCATGAAAGCAGCTATGCGGACTGTTTGTAGGCTTGTCTTAAATATTTTTCACTTCAATATAGATGTATACAAACTGTACTATTCCATAAATTTGTACTATTCATTAAAAACCTTTACTTGATTTCGTCCAGCTCTTTTGGCAGCATAAAGTGCTTCATCGGCTTTTTGAAGAAGTTGATAGATTGTTTCCTCCGTAGCTCCTGTCGTTGCTGATACTCCAAAACTGGAGGTAACTGATACAATTCGTTCATTATCAACTAGAGATTTCTGTTCAATGCATAATCTAAGGTGATTAGCGAAGTTTTCCCCTTCTACTAGAGTATAGCCAGTTAAAGCGAGTACAAATTCTTCACCACCATATCTAGCAAATAGCATATGTTCACCCAGCTCAACCTTACATATTTGAGCGATATGTACTAGTATTTGATCTCCGTTT
>DXHF01000527.1 GCA_019113605.1 Candidatus Paenibacillus intestinavium | reverse complement strand
AGTTCGTTTCAGATGCGATGTCGACTACGCTACGTCAGCACAATCTTCGTTATCAAAGCCCGCTTTTTGAACCTTCCCATTCCAATCAGAGTTCAAAAAGTGGGATTTCAGAACCAAGCAGGTGAAACGCTACTTGAGAAAGGCGGAAGCGCAAGTGTACGTTATTGGTACATGCGAACCGTACTTTCCAAGTTCGTTTCAGATGCGACGCCGAATACGCTACGTCAGCGTACGCATCGTTATCAAAGTCCACTTTTTGAACTACCCCTAAACTTCTTTTCTTTGGAGGTATATATATCCGACTAGGAAGAAAACAATAAAACTACCACCTACAACCGTTAGCAATTGCTCCCATGGTATGAAAAACACATCCCGCTTATCCTCTGCAATATACATCATTGCGAAGGGCTGTGCCCAAGGATAATATGGAGCAAACTTCTCTGAATTCATAACTAGAATGGTAGGGATAGTGAAAATGACGTTAACTGCAAACGGGGCCGCAAAGGACTTAAATAATGTTGATAGCCATAATTGCAGAGCAATAAGTGGTAATGTAGCTACCCAGCCTCCCAATACACTTTTCACAATGAGCACCATGGGGAATGGTTCTCCATAATCCTTCATTAACCCTACAGCAAGCAACACCAGTGCATAGAGTAACTGCATAATAAGAGTAATACTGATAATGATTACGAATTTAGAAACATATACTTTCCCTCTAGTCGTTGGTAAGGCGAATAATTGCTTCCACCCTCCCGCTTGATGCTCATATCTGCATATGATCGCGGCCAGTACACCCGTCATTAACGGAAGAAACATGACAGCATATACGAGGTTAACCATCATAGAAGTGTAAATATATTGAAAGCCTTCGGTGCCTTCCATGTCCAACTCAACATTCCAAGCAATAGCTAACACAAGTAATGGACCCGTTAGTATGAAAGGGATAATATTAGTTTTTCGTAGCTTATACCATTCCGCTTGCAGCAAATTCACCACTTAGGCCACATCCCTTCTATTGAAATCCCACATGCCGATAACTAATAGAATGATCGCTGCGCCTACACCGAGAGCTACATTAATCAATGGATTATTCCAATCATTCATTAACGTAGGCCACTTCCATATGACCCAATCCGGCAAATAATAAGACATCATACATATAATGACGCCCATAATGCCTATCGTTATCGTTACGCCTTGATGCTGACTAATTATGGCGATCCATAGATGAAGTCCAACTAAAGCTAGAGACGCTAGATAAGGGTAGAAGCTATTCATTAGTAGTTGTAACCATGGGATATTTTCACCTAGCTCTAATGTCCTGCCATATAGCAGCGTTAGAATAGTAAGTACGCATGATGAGACGAATAAAAGAACAGCAACGATTATAAACTTAGAAGCATAGACGCTCATTTTCGAGATAGGCAGTGCGATCCACTGCTTCCATCCGTTTGATTCATTTTCGATACTTGCCATAAGAGACGTGAGAATGACTAGACCTAATATTAACGCCATTGGAGTAAAGCCCCCTACATTAGATAAATAATACCCCCAATCATCGTCACTTTGCGCTAATAAATAGTCTTTTCGCACACCGTAATTCACCATCTGCAAGGCAACAACGCCAATAGGACCTAATAGAGCGAGAAACCATAAGCCTTTACGCTTAATCTTCAGCCATTCGGCGCGTAACAATTGGGTTATCATCGTCTCTGCCCCTTTTCAGTCATTTGCAGGAAGATGTCTTCAAGTGAGCGTTTCACTTCTTCAACACGGTATACTTGATGTCCACTATGTACTAATGTACTAACTACTTGGGCTACACATTGATCCGTTGGCTGTGATAAATGAATACGATCCTGAATAACTTCTAACGGTATTTCTAATTCTTGTATCCGCTCGCTAGCTGCCATAACATCGCTGCATTGGATAATGATTTTTGATTTTGCTATTTGGCGCATTTGCCCAATCGAATCTTGAAATACAAGCTCACCCTTTGACACTACTCCTACCGAAGTAGCCATTTGATCAATTTCTGATAATAAATGACTTGAGATAAGCACGGTCATCCCATACTTGGCTGGCAAGCTTTTAATAAGCTCGCGAATTTCAATAATGCCTGCTGGATCAAGTCCATTTGTCGGCTCATCCAAAATTAATAGCTTCGGCTGATGTAATAAAGCTGCTGCAATTCCTAATCTTTGCTTCATCCCCAGCGAAAATCCTTTAACCTTCTTGCTCATAACATCTGAAAGCCTTACAATTTCTAACACTTCATCAATACGAGCCTTTGGTACATTAACTACTTTACGAATAACTTCCAAATTCTCATATGCGGTCAAATGAGGATAATACGAAGGATTCTCCACTAGCGAACCAATGTTACGTAGTATTTCTAGCTTATTTTTCGTAATATCTTTGCCGAAAACTTGAATACTTCCTGAAGATGCTTTCATTAAGCCTAATAACATTCGTATCGTAGTCGTTTTCCCCGCTCCATTCGGACCAAGAAAACCATAGATTTCACCTTGTTTAATGCACATATTTATACTATTTACTGCTTTTTCTCGGCCAAATGTTTTTGATAATTGCTTTGTCTCTATAATATATTCCATGTCTCTCACCTCTTTACCAAGTATAAAGAGGTAAGGTTAAAATGAGGTGGAGTCAAAGGTTAAGTTTTGTTTAAAAAGTGGGCTTTGATAATGTTGGAATTATTTAATATACTGGGATACTTTATATAAAAAAAGACGTATCCATAAAATACGTCTTTCTCCAATCATTCGTAAACTATACTAATTTATAATTAGATTCTTTTTTTAACTGGTATCCATATTTCACTACTGTTGTTGTTTGCCATGCCATATAACATTTCAAAAGATGGACCTTCTACTTGTTCATACTCTGACGTTGCAAACCACTCTGAATAAATACGTACCCATAGCTTCTGTAAGTGGTCACAGATTGGCTCCGGGAAAATCGCCCAAGTCATAGTTGGTACAGTTAATGTTGTAAATTTTTCTGAAATAGCTGATCCTTTTGGCTTATGATAACAAATCATATATTTAAAAGTTTCTGGAGTATGGTCATAAAGAGCTGCATGCAACATGGTGTCTGGAAAACGACCAAGTATATCATTCATTTCATCTACACTTAAGTCATCATCACATTGTTGTCTAAACTTTGGCACCTCAACAAATGCCTGTTGTTGAGCAGCACTTACTTCAGTAAATACGCCAAACATTTCAAATTCTTCTCTTTGTTCAATTCGATAATTCATAACTTCATCCCCTTTAATAGAAATATGAAAGTTCAATCGAGGATATGCTTTCAGTGTATGACCATCTTCTCTTGCCGCCATTGGTACAATGCCGTGTTGTTGCTTGAAGGCCCTTGCGAATGCTTCTGGTGAATCGTACCCATACTTTATTGCTACATCAATCACTTTAATATTCGTCGCTTGTAACTCAAAGGCCGCTAAAGTTAGGCGTCGTCGTCGAATATATTCTGATAGCGACACACCAGTTACAAACGGGAACATACGCTGAAAATGATACGTTGAGCAACAAGCGATTTGAGCCAATTTATCATATGAAATATCATTATCCAAATGAGCCTCAATGTACGCAATTGCATCATTCATTTTTGTAAGCAAATCCATAGTATTGCCTCCTTTCAATTACTATCGTAAAGCAATTGAACTATCTTAACCTAGCATTTCATGCACGAATATGTCTGTTTCATAAATTCGTTCCACACCACTTATATTGTAAACTTCTTATTGGCTGACTAATGAAAGAACCATCAATATTAGGCACTCCACATGAACGATACCAAATGAAGCCAATGATTCCTTGATGGCATAGTGTTTAAAATGCTCGATGTCATGTTCTCATGGTTTAGTAAGTGCAATTCTAAAGCCAAGGTCATCTATCTTGAAATCAGGCATGCTCTTCCTTCTAATCGTAGAACCACAATTATTTTCAACTTCAGCCCAACTGCCTCCTCGGAAGACTCTATAGTTCCCATATCGTTCAGTATCGTATAGATCCCAGCACCATTCCCAAACATTCCCAACCATATCGTAAACATTCCATGGATTAGGAAGCAGTTTTCCGACTTGATGTGCTGACCCATTAGAGTTTTCTTGATACCATGCAATCTTACCAATTTTCTCATACCGGTATCCCTTAGTTCCCGCTTTGCACACATACTGCCATTCAGCGTCTGATAGTAATCGAAAGCCATTCGCTTTATTGTTATATATAGTGTTTTCACTTTCATTTGTAATTGTGTAGCACTCCGTCCTACCAAGTATTCTGGACAATGCGTTACAAAAGACAATCGAATCCAACCACGAAACATCCGTAATTGGCAGGTCATTCACATTCGCTTCTATCTCTTCTTCATTCATGACATAATGATACAAATGCTGTGTTACCGGATACTTCATTACATAGAAGGGTTTAATCGTTTCAGTCCATGTAATAACCTTTTTATCACTTCCTCTTCCAGGGTCTGATAAAGTGTAATCTGAACTAAGCCATTTATTCATATTAATATAATCGCGTAATTCAACAGTCCCACCTTCTATTGGCACCAATAAATTCATTAAATCTTTCTGAAAACGCTCTTTGTCATTTCCGTACTTTCTGATTGTCATATTAACCTCCTGCTATCGGACAAACCGGATGAACGACTTTGCGGATTTCTATTGTTAAACCCTGTTCATTGGACTCCATAGACCATGACAAATTCATGCCATTAACCATCATATCTACAATTGATAGACCTATTCCCGAGCCGCTTTCGTTCGTTGGATTATCCATACCACCGCCATGATCGACAATAATAATGGCATCATAGCCTTGTTCGGCTTGCACCTTTAATCCAATATAGCGTCCACTATTCGCATGTCGTAGCACATTTTGAAATAGATTATCCATAATTCTGCCTAGCCAGATTGGGTCAGCCTGCCATACAAATTCCTGCATGCCGTCAAGTGAAACATCAATCTCAAAATCTGCTTTTTCAAAAGACGCATACCAAGTTGCTAGATGCTCCCGTAAAAAGCGAATCATCTGAACATCCTTTATTTCCAACCGATACTTATGACTCATTAACAGTGTATAGGACATTAAATTCTCGATTAACGAATCAATCTGTTCTACCGAACGCTGCAAGGAATGTACCGCTTGTTTACTTTCAATTGGTAAATCTAACTTCGTTAGCGAATAGGCATTAGATT
>DXHF01000526.1 GCA_019113605.1 Candidatus Paenibacillus intestinavium | reverse complement strand
ACTAGAGCATATGAGAAAGTTACAGCTTGTATGCTATTTTTTGCGAATCACCAACA
This sequence comes from Candidatus Paenibacillus intestinavium, assembly GCA_019113605.1. Taxonomy (GTDB): domain Bacteria; phylum Bacillota; class Bacilli; order Paenibacillales; family Paenibacillaceae; genus Pristimantibacillus; species Pristimantibacillus intestinavium. Next base: position 15,611 of record DXHF01000526.1, on the reverse strand, counting down.
AGTCTTTGCCTACATACTATACTCTAACCCTATTACCGAAATATGCCACCAAAGTTATAACGTTCTAACGGAAGTCCGAAAGGAGCGCAAGTATGTGGAAATCCAAATTTATCGTTCCTCTTTATATTGTCGATAGCGTCGCTCATGACACTATCCATATTAGTGAAACGATTATGAAGAAGCAGAATATTCCCAAAGCACAGCATATTACAATTCAATTTGGAGTTCATACCCATGCTGTCAAAGTATTGCCAAATCCAAAAAAACAAGGGCTATATATGCACCCAACAATGGCTCAGCAATTAGGTATTCCACTATTAACAAGTAAAACTATGCAATTTGATATTCAATATTCGAGTAAGCTTACTACGATTAAATTAGGACCACTACTTTCAGTCCTCATTAACAAAGAAACACCTGAGGATATGAATAAACCTTTCGGTGTTATCAGTTCATTTTGTCGTGAGTTGGCTGAATCTTGCCATGCTACGGGCGCAACTGTTTATTTTTTCACCCCAACCTCTATTCCTTTAACAGGTACGATCATTAACGGTTGGATATTGGATGGGGTTTGGAAGAAACGTCCGATGCCATTAGCTGAAATTATTTATAATCGATTACCTACACGGACAATTGAGAATCAAGCCCATGTACAGCGACTATTCACGCAAACCGCTAAAAAACACAATTTATTTATTTTTAATGAACGTTTTCTTGATAAGCATGATGTCTTTCATGCACTTGGGGACGATGAAAGCGTTAAGCACTATTTGCCAGAGTCATTCCTTTTGGAAGAGTTCTCCACATTAGAATATATGGTTAACAAATATGATGTGCTTTACGTAAAACCCGTTCAAGGTAGTCTAGGTAGAGGGATTTATCGTATTACAGCCTTAAATAATCAGAAAATGATCACGTTAGAAAAAGCAAGTTCAACATCGCAAAAACCACTCAAATTCCCAACAGTATCTAGCTTATTTCGCGTACTCAAACCGAAACTAGCGCAAAAAAAATATCAAATACAACAAGGCTTATCGGTACTACAAGTAGGCCGGAGTCCAGTAGATTTCCGAGCACTTGTACAGAAAAATGCTAAAGGCGTTTGGAGCATTACATCAATCGTAGCAAGAACAGCTGGAAATGAACGATTTGTCGCCAACCTAGCACGTGGTGGAACAATTGATACAGTCACTAATACGTTAGCGCGAACAAATCTATTACAACATCTAGATGCTGCTACTATGCTCGTCGCTTTAAAACGAGCAGCTATTGCGATAGCACAATCGATCGATAACAATATCGATGCACATTTTGGTGAATTGGGAGTAGACCTAGCTATCGACATTCACGGAAAAGTTTGGCTATTAGAAGTTAATTCTAAGCCATCGAAAAATGATAACACCCCCTTGCACAATAATAAGATACGACCTTCAGTCAGAATGGTAGTTTCTTATGCAAAATATCTAACTGGTTTTGAGGAAGGGAGAAATCCCCATGGAAGTCATAGAATTAGGAATAGCCGTCGCAAAAATTGAATACTCGGAAGATAGCACTAGGATCGATGTGTTACTGCCCGAGCCTAAGTTTTATCAACAATTAAGTCAATTAGGTGAGCAGCATAATATAGCTGTATTTATTTTTTCTGCTAATGAATGGCAGCAGCATGATGGGCTGCTTTTCGGTTTTCGTTACACAGAGCAAGGCTGGAAGCGCCAATCTGTCCCCTTTCCCGATGTCGTGTTCGATCGATGTTTTTACGCAAGTTCCAAGGATCGTATAAAGATGGAATCCGCACTCGCTGCTTTACGACGCCACAAACCTTACCATCTCATTAATAATTATCTACCAACTAAATTACAAGTTTATGATCAGCTGAACACCGAACAATTGTTAATTCCTTATTTGCCTCATACTGACTCTATTGGAACACTATCCGAAATTTCACAATGGCTAAAGCTATATCCGCAAGGCATTATTCTCAAACCAGCTGCAGGTATGCATGGCAAAGGTGTTGTTCATATATACTACAATCCAGAACTACAACTCTATCAAGTAAGTGGACGTAATCTTCGTAATGATAGCTTTGAAACTAGCTTCTCGCGTGAACTTTCTTTGTTGAAATGGCTCTACAAATTCAAGAAGCATTTACAATATATTGTTCAGCCTTACTTCTATTTGCGCGATGATAAAGGGCAGCCTTTCGATATTCGAGTACTACTACAAAAAGATGATCATGGCAGATGGCAACAGACAGGCAGTATTGCAAGAGTAGGGAGACAAGATGGATTAACATCAAATTTACATGGCGGTGGTGAGCCACAATTGCCATTACCACTATTGTCGAAAAATTTGGGCAGCTATAAAGCAGAACGTTTACTACAGGAAATCCATATAATAAGTGGGCAAACAGCTATTGCCATCGAGCAGCATTTCGGCCGCTTTGGAGAGCTTGCGTTAGACTTTGGTGTCACTCCACAAGGACGCGTATTGTTATTAGAATGTAATAGTAAGCCCGGTCGCCAAGCCTTCAGTATTGGCTTAGATCGTAACGACGCACAGCTTGCAATCGAGCGACCACTCCAATATGCAAAATTTTTGTACGATCATTATCGCCATAAGCAATATGCCATCAGGTAAGTAAGCAAGATAAGTAAGATAAGTAAGCTAAACAAGTTAAGTATTGGCGAGCAAGCAGCTACATTTTTCAAGCCAGGTTCAAAAAGATCGCCCTTACGTTACTAAAAATGTCATCTGATCGATTTGAACTTCTATGTAGATTAACTTTGCTCCAACAATCAGGAGGTACATTGATGAGTCTTACCATTTGCAACATACACTTCTCACAGCAGCCTGAGCAGGTCGTATATGCTTCCAAACCGCTCATCCAAGAGCTGCAACTTAATACGTCTAAACCCCTTATTATACGACTAGGGCAGAAGGAAATAAAAGCATTAATAAAGCCATTAAAGCGGGCTGGTAAACATCTATATTTATCATCCGGTATTCGCGAAATTATTAAGGTTCCAAGCAGCGGTACTATTCATCTGTTCCCCCGTGATACTAATGATATTCAATTAGGACCTCTCATCGGCATATTAACCGATGTTATCAAACCTGGCGAAGGCTCACCCTTCAACTCCCGCTCTTCATTTGTTAAACAAGTCATTAAAGCGGGTCATAATAAAGCGTACACGTTTGGCTTTACACCCGCCGATATTAATTGGCAAAACAAAACAATACACGGTTATTTTCTCAATGCACAAGGGACTTGGTTTCGCCGAGAAGTAGCTTTTCCAGATGTTATCTATAACAGATTACCCAATCGAAAAACTGAAATTGGACCATCGATGACCGCATTACGAGAACGATTTGTGAAAATCGGTATTCCCTTTTTCAATTGGAGTTTCTTGAACAAAGCTGATGTATACCAATTTCTCGATAATGACCCTGAGGCGCTGCTTCATTTACCCGAATCAGTGACAAATCCTTCGCAAGAAAAAATGAAATCGATGCTTCATCAATATAAATTTATCTACTTTAAGCCTGGTACCGGAAGTTTAGGCTATGGCATCTACAGAATTACGTATCACCAACAAAATGGCTATTTCGTTCGATACCGCAACAATGGCGCGAATACGCTATTGAAATTTACAAGCTTCGAAAAAATGTATCGCACACTATCGTTAAAGCATGGTGAAGGCTTAAAGAACTATGTCGCTCAACAAGGTATCCGCTTAATAGAACTAGATAAATGCCCTGTCGATTTCAGATTTCACATGCATAAAGATATTAATAACGAATGGCAGCCGGTCGGTATCGGAGCAAAAAAAGCCGGTCGTGGTAGCGTAACAACTCATATGAAAAGCGGGGGTACATTACTCACACCTCAGCAAGCACTCCAATATTCGTTCGGCAATCGAACACATGAGATTCTAGAAAAAGCAAAAAATGTTTCTGTTAAAATTTCCGAAGCAATCGAGCGAAACTATACACATCGACTTGGTGAACTTGGATTAGATATTGGAATAGATCAAAATGGTGATGTGTGGATGTTCGAAGCTAATGCAAAACCAGGCAGATCTATTTTTAAACATCCCGAGCTTCGAATCGCAGGCAGAGAATCATTGAATCATATTGTGGAGCATTGCTTATATCTTAGTCAGTTTCAAGGGGGCGGAGTGTCTTGAATAGTCCCTCAATAGAAGAAAACTCCGATCTTAATCAAGTTGTAAACAATGTATTTGCGATCTTAACCTCTATCGATGCGAAAGGAAAAATGCGCGGTAATCGAAGTAATTTTATCGATATTATTCAAGCAGGACGGGAAATGGGCTTTACTGTCTATGTACTTCCCGTTGAGCACCTAACGTTGAATCGCGAGCAATTAAGAGGTTATGTGTATGTTAATACTACCAAACGCTGGATACAAAAATGGATGCCTTTTCCGAACATTATATATAATCGCATCCCTCTTCGTTCCTACGAGGAAACCGCTGAGGTGAAAACGAAGTTAGCTGCTTGCCAAAAAAATTCAAATCTAATTTTATTTAATCCAACGTTTTTCAATAAATGGGAATTGCATCGCTGGTTACGCCGTTCAAAAATTACAAAGGCCTATATTCCACTTACTCGTAGACTCAGTAGCGCTACTACACTTGAAGATATACTACAACAGCACTCTTATTTGTACTTGAAGCCAGAAAGCGGAAAAGCTGGAAAAGGTATTATGACCATTGTGAAAAAAGATAATAATACTTTACCATATCGACTGAACATTCAAGAGAAAACTTACAGTACCACCTTCAATTGCGCAACGTTCAAAAAACTTTGGGCACGAATACAACAAGAATGTGGTACTGTTCCATATATTGTGCAACAAGGGATTCCATTAGCGACGTATCGTAACCGTAAATTCGATTTACGAACATTAATCCAGAAAAACGAGAGTGGAAACTGGGAAGTTACAGGTCTTGGAGCACGAATAGCAGGAAGTACAAGTATTACGACCCATGTACCTCGTGGTGGTAGTATTGATGAGCCTTTGAAATTGCTAACCCATGCATTTGATACGACAGAAGCTCAGAACATTATAGATAAAGCGTCTAAAGCTGCTATTAAAATTGCTAATCAAATTGAGCGCAGTGCAAATTATCGACTAGGTGAAATGTCTATGGATATTGGAGTCGATCAACTCGGGAATGTTTGGTTTTTCGAAGCGAATTCTAAACCAATGAAATTCGATGAACCACATATTCGTAAAACATCGCTACAACGCATTTTTCAATATAGTCAGCATCTACTCAAACAATAGCTGAAAACAGGAGGTGCAACATTCATGCTATTTCGTCACACTTCTAGATCCTGGAATAAACAGAGAGCAAAAATTTTGAACTTTATTAGCCACTATGGAGAGAAAAGAATTACGCTTGCGACACTTCAAAGCTTACGTGCGCTCTCTGATGAACAACTAAACTACCAATCGTCACCTGATATTGTTCCAGCTTCTGTTGTTACTTTCAGCGATCAAGGTAAATTAATAGGAGTAGGATATGCCGTTGGAGATGGTAGTGGACATTGTCTCATCGTAGTGCGACCAGAGGACCGAAAAAGCGGTATTGGCTTTCAAATTATGAAGGAACTTATCGATAATCTAGACTGTTTTTCATGTCATGTTGCGATTGATAATATTTCTAGTTTGACACTTTGTTTCAAAAATGGACTGCATGCTGTATCCATGTTCAAAGGTCCGACCGGAAAGGCAACCTTACGTTTTGAAAGGAGTTCAGTTCATGGCGCGGCTACTGTTAGGAATACTAACACTATATCTCAATGACAACAGAATAATAGAAGAACGAAAAATATATGAGCAAATGACGATTGAAGCCGCTCAGCTTGGCATTAATATCATTGTGTTCACACCTGAAGATATGTCGACACATCAAGCGAAGGTTAGAGCTCATTATTTTGATACCATTCAAAAACGTTGGGCGCGGAAATGGGCGAATATTCCGAAATATGTCTTCGATCGTTGTCGCTTTCAGAAATCCCATCGGATGAAATCATTACAATCATTTAAAGCGCAATATCCTAACATTCATTATTTGAATAAACCTATTGGGCATAAATGGATTGTTCATCAGAAACTAGAAGAGCATCTTCCTATTCGCCCTTATCTCCCTCATACGATCCACTATTCAACTGTAGCGGATATTGCCTATATGTTAAATCTATATAATGTAATTTATCTTAAGCCGGTAAACGGCACAGGTGGTCGCGGCATTCTACGTATCGAAAAATCATCCAATGAGATGGTTTTAATTGAAGGAAGAGATCATGACCGAAATATTATATCTCCACAAAAATTAAGTCTATCTTCTCTACGTACTTTTGTGCAGAGATGGAACGGGGCTAACTCTAATTATTTGATACAGCAGGGTATTCCATTACAACTTCCTAGTGGGAGAGTTCATGATTACCGCGTACTCGTTCAAAAAGATGGAAATGGACTATGGAATGTAACGGGATGTGCAGGACGGATAGGAGCTAAGCGTAGTATTACGGCAAATCTTCATGGCGGCGGATCTGCTGTTCCGATGGAGAAATTAATGCGTAGCTTTATTAGCAGCAACATTAATATTACCGCTATACAAGAAGAGGTAAATGATCTATCCATCGAAATCGCTTCCTATCTAGAAATGTGTTATTTTACATTGTACGAGTTAGCGATTGATATAGCAATTGATCGCGAGGGTCAAATATGGATTATTGAAATTAACCCTAAGCCTGCACGTGAAGTTTTCAAAGAGATAGGTCTTCTTGAAGTGTACAAAAGTGCTATTCGCAAACCACTTGAGTATGCTAAATATCAATATTTGAAAAATGAAAATTATTAAGTAAAATGCCAGCTGCCTGACAGCTGGCATTTTCTGTTCCTTATTAGAATCTACAGATAACTATTGCATCAATTGCAGTAGCCGTTTACTATTATAGTTTAATCATGCATTATGTATCATCGATAACCATTAGTACTTACTATATTAATCAGAAGAAAAAAGGAGTTACAACCTATTATGTTGAAGTCGCTATTACGCGCAATGACTGAGCTAACCTCTCGAAAATGGATTTCCCGAATTACAGGTGCATTCGCACAGTCTCGTGGAAGCCGTATTTTCATCCGAAAATTCGCTTCAATATATGGGATAAAAGTAGCGGACGCAGAAAAACCAATAGAGCAGTATCGAACGCTAAATGAGTTTTTCACTAGACGTTTGAAAGAAAACCTCCGACACATCGATACGACTGCTTTTACACTTGTATCACCTGTTGATGCTCTTATTACCGGTTGTGGTGTCATTCATAACGGAACAATTGTTAATGTGAAGGGTCAAGATTATTCCATCTCAGAATTGCTAGCCGATGAAGTGCAAGCCAAAAAATTTCTTAACGGCTATTATTATGTACTCTACTTAAGCCCAACCGACTATCACCGTATTCATACTCCAATCGAAGGCACGATTATTGGTCGAGTACATTTACCGGGTAAAGTATACCCCGTTAATAACTTCGGACTGACTCATATGAAGAAAGTACTTAGTCGCAACGAACGTTTAATAACTTATATTAATAACAATATGAATACAGTAGCCGCTGTAAAGGTTGGGGCGATGAATGTAAGCAGCATTCATTATGTACATGAGCATAAAGTTCAAGTTGAGCGCGGTGAAGAGCTTGCATACTTTGCGTTCGGCTCAACTGTAGTTTTACTGACGGAAACAAACTCGTATGAAGCTGACCCTACTGTTCAATTGAATAGCAAAGTGTTGATGGGACAAAAGCTTGGAACAATGGTTAATAAATCATAAAGTTAGATGCGATGCAAAACGCGTAGTCAGCTGAATATTTCTTCAGCTAACTACGCGTTTTTTGTTATCTTATTTCAGATGGATTTTTACCAGTATATTGTTTGAATTGACGACTAAAGAAGAATATATCTCGGTAGCCCAGAGCGTCCGCTACTTCGGTTACATTCATCCCAGCATGAGTTAGCAAATATTGCGCTCGATCTATTCTCGTTCTGATCATATACGTTTGAACAGACATACCTAGTACTTCTCTAAACTTCATCGAAAAATATCGCGGTGATAACTGTGCGCGCATCGCAAGATCTTCAACGCGGTGAGCAACACTAGGATTTTGCCGAATAAAGTTAGCCACCTCGTGAATAGCCTCGGTTAACTGATTACTTGCTTTTTTCTCTGTTGGAGTCTGGAAATCCGCCCGAAGTAGATGAATCATTATTTGTTTCAAAACAAGCTTAGCTTCTTCCTCAGCAGCAAAAGTTTGAATAAGAAATAATCGAACATAACGAGATAATAAAAATTCAAAATCTATCGTATCTTTTAGCACGCGATAGCGCTTTGGAATGACCTCTACCTCTTCATCCGTAGCAAAGTGAATATATGTTAGCACTAATGGCTTTTGTGGATTATGTGTAGCACTCGTGTAATCTCCTGGGCGGAATAAGAAGCAGCTTCCTGGACCTACCTCATGATGTACGCCGTTAACTTCAACATCTCCTTCTCCACTCCATACGTAGAATAGATCAAAATTCGGCATAGGTTTTTCTCGTCTTGCCCATCTCCAACCTGGCTCACAAACAATTTTTGCAAATGCCGGCTTTAGCAATAGCTTCTCTGGCGATATGTCTAGCATAATTGACCACTCCTACTACTTTATTTCTTATAATCAAATGGTATCTATAAAAGTCTCTATACAAATTGTGCAAAAAATAATACCCCTATACTCCATTATAATTAAACTTGCGAAAGGTTCAACAGAAAATTAATGCAAATTGCTGGATTGAAACTTTTTTCAGTTGTTCATGGTCTAGTTGCAGTAATAATGTTATAATATGTGCGACTGCACTAACCTATAAATATGATTGATTTCGGAAGGATGGAATGAAGTCCATGAACCCATTAGCTCAGCAACTTAATGAGACGCTTCAACAAGAAAGTCCCGCTGTCTATGACATGTTATCTAATCTAGGGAAAGCAATTTACTTCCCGAAAGAAGGTATTCTTAGCCAATCTGCAGAAGCAAAGGCTAAAGCAAAAAAGTATAATGCTACAATTGGTATTGCAACTGAAGGTGGCAAGCCAATGCACCTTAAAGTTATCCAAGATACTTTAAGCGCTTATGATCCTAAAGATATTTATGAATATGCTCCACCTGCAGGTAAGCCGGAACTACGTACTGCTTGGCGTGAAAAAATGGTAAAAGATAATCCTTCATTAGCTTCTGTACAAGCTGAGATTAGCAATCCAATCGTAACGAATGCATTAACGCATGGTCTAAGTATTGTTGCTGATCTATTTGCCGATACAGGGGACGCTGTTATTATCCCGAATAAAAATTGGGAAAACTATGAATTAACTTTCGGTGTTCGTCGTAATGCTGAAATCGTGGAGTATCCACTATATAATGAAGATCAACGGTTCAATAGTGATGGTTTACGCGAAGCATTGCTTGCTCAGAAGGGCAAAGGTAAAGCAATCGTCATCTTAAACTTCCCTAATAATCCAACTGGTTATACGCCAGATGAGCGAGACGGCGCTGCTATTGTTGCTGCAATTAAAGCGGCAGCTGAAGAAGGTATTAAAGTTGTTGCAGTAACGGATGATGCTTACTTCGGCTTGTTCTTCGAGGATTCAATGAAAGAATCTTTGTTCAGCAAATTAGCTGATCTTCATCCTAATGTACTTGCAGTTAAAATTGATGGTGCTACAAAAGAAGAATATGTATGGGGCTTCCGTGTAGGCTTTATTACTTATGCATCATATTCCAAAGCGACACTCGCAGCACTTGAACAAAAAACGATGGGCATTATTCGCTCTACTATTTCAAGTGGTCCTCATCCATCTCAAACTTTTGTCTTGCATGCCCTTAAATCTCCCCAGTTCGAAGCTCAAAAAGCGGAAAAATTCGAGATTATGAAAAATCGTGCTAACATTGTAAAGGGCTTACTCGATAGCGGTCGCTATGGCGATGCATTGCAATACTATCCGTTTAACTCTGGATACTTTATGTGCTTGAAGCTTTCCAATGTAACTGCTGACGCTGTTCGTCTATTGCTTCTAGACAAATACGGAATCGGAACAATCGCGCTTGGAGATACCGATCTTCGTGTTGCCTTCTCTTGCATCGAAGGTGAACAGCTAGAAGACTTATTTGATTGCATCTATAAAGCAGTTGTTGAACTGACAGAACAAGCCTAACATTATTTATTTCATCGATAGGGCTGTCCAATAAGTCCTTAAAACAAAAAAGTTGGGTAGGAAAACGTCATGTTTTCCACCCAACTTTTTTTGTTTGTATGCTCACCAATTAATCGAGATCATCAACTTCTTTTTCAAGCTTGCGTCTCAAATTGAAAGCACGAACGACAGGATATAGTATGGCGAACATAATCATCACAATAACTTGTGAACCATGTCCACTCCACATCGGAGTCGTCGTCATTAGCAGCAAAAAAAGCAATATATAGCTTAATAATCGATCGATCATAATGATCTGTTGTTGCTGAAGCTTTAACTGCATCGGGAATATATCTTTCCAAATCGCGTAGCGATGTACTTTGCGCAATGAGCCTATTTGCAATGTAATAATAATACCAAACAGTATATAACTAATAACTGTTCCCCATCCATCGATACCATTACCTGTAGCCGCTAAGTAGTTAACAAGTCCACCGAGAATGAGTAATCTGATACAAATACCACCAATTTCAGTACGTACAAACGTTATCAAATGTAAATATACAAATGTATATTGCTTCCGATATGGTACGAATGGAATAATCCAGCTCAAATATTTTCTTTGCTTCACAATAGGTGGACCAACACGTACGTCAATGAACCAACTAAAAAATGAATAGAGGCGACGCATCGTGACTTGTTCTTCTGTAATTAAGCGATCCCATGGAAATTGCTGCTTCCTAGTCACTCTATAGAGAGTAGCTAGCATAGCTATTACAATAACAGTAAGACATAACATACCCCAACCACTTGATAGCAACCAGCCGAACAATAATATAAACATTAATGCCCAACGGAATAATCGCATAATGTTCCGATTCGTTGACCAAACAAACTGCCGTTCCTGCCAAGCCATCAGATGATTCATCACTTTAAGTATGATAAGTACCGCAACCATAATAATCGGCTCATAAGCATCTGTTTGACGATATAATGGCCAATAAATAAGTGTAATGATCGTTAGATAGATGAAGCCATTTCGCAATGAGCGCATATGAGATTTTTTCATGTATGAATGCAAGCGATGCTCCATCGGCATTAGAAATATCGTATCTGCTTCTTTCAACCATGTACGCAGAGGACTATAGCTTATTAATGGTGTGAGCACAAGCGCACCAATAAGTTCCAATGGGAAATTTTCCGGTACGTTATTGATTAAATTAACATATTGAATAATGCTTACAATACCAATAAGCGATAGAAAAGCCGGAAACCCGCTTCGCATCATATAACTAATGTATGGCAAAACTTCTTTAATAAAAGCACGGTTTCGCTTCTGCCATAATTGAACTACATCAGATGACATCAGGCTTCCCCTCCATTTAACAACTCATAGAAGGCTTCCTCTAGGTTTCTTGCTTGACCTCCCCCTTGATTAGCTTGATCAAGCATTTGCTTCAATGTTCCTTGCGCCACCACTTGACCACCATCTAACATGAGAAATCTGTCACAATAGTGTTCAATCGTTGCAAGAATATGAGAGCTCATAAGAATCGAAGAACCATTTTTCTTTACTTCCTCAAGTTCTTGTAGCAAGGAACGAATGCCTAGTGGATCTAGACCAAGAAAAGGCTCGTCGATAATGAATAGAGATGGTTTTGCCAATAAGGCACTCATAATCATTACTTTTTGTTTCATACCTTTCGATAGATGCGCTGTAACTGCTTTACGCTTTTTCTCCATATGGTAACGTTGTAGTAATTGTTCAACCTGTTGTTCATATTGTTTCTGCGGGACGCTATATGCCATTGCTGTTAATCGCAAATGTTCCTCTACCGTTAATTCTTCGAAAAGAACAGGTGTTTCCGGTACATAGGTGTAGCCACTCCTATACTTTTCAACATCATCCTGCAAGGTCGTCCCATTAATCATAATCGTTCCTTTATGAGGAGTCATTAATCCAAGAATATGTTTAATTGTGGTGCTTTTTCCAGCTCCGTTAACTCCGATAAGACCAATCATCTCACCCGACTCAATATGTAAATTAATATTTTGAATGATCGATTTACGTGGACTATATCCTCCACTTAACTGCTCAACACTTAATACTGTACTCATTCGTTCACCTCATTCTTTTCTTCATATAAGCATACCTAATTTCTACATGAATATCAAAAAAACTGCGACTGCACAATTAACTAAACGTTAAATCGAACCTGCATTTGTTTTAAATCATTGAATTACCTGCTAGCCAATCTTATTGTGTCTAGACTTTTGTCGAATTATGGAGATAATACTGAAGTTTTAGCTATACATATAGGAGTTAATGTTCAAATTGCATTTAATTTAAAAATTAACACCAAAAAAAGTTAATTTTTATGATATAGTCTCAATGAAGTTTTGCTAAATATAATATTAACTTTAGGAGGTGATTATCAAGCAGGTGAAGTAGTAAAGCTTCATACGAGGGGTACAAAATTTGGTGATTTAGACCTGAATGGTTAGGTTGAATCCAACGAGTGATGACATTCTAGGTGTAAATAATCTTTATTAAAATAGGAGTGTGAAATGATGAGGAAGCTGATTTTATTGTTAGTTGTATCGATAACATTTGTTTCAATGATATCCGCTTGTTCGAATGAAAGGTAGGTCAAATATATGGTGCATTAACGCTGCAGACCCATTATGAAACGATTGAACAAATCGTTGCTGATTCACCACTAATTGCAGAAGTTACTTTGACCCAAAAATCAAAGAAGATTACCTATGAAGATGCTCAGTTTATAACAACAAGTGTTGAAGTACAGGATGTCATTAAAGGTGATCCTTCTTAGAGAAATCAAGTTATCGATTTAGTGGAACTCAATATGCTAAGTATTACTCAGGACAAAGATACATCAAAATTATTCCTCTTCCTTAAACCATATACTGGGCCAATTACGGATAGCAATGCATACATTATTACCGGTGTTTATCAAGGCAAATTCAAAATAAGTAAAGCTGGAGAGTTGATTTATGATGCCGAAAAATATGGCGGAGTAAATTTATATCAGAAAGAGTTCGTTCCAATAAAGCTCAAAGATGCTAAGGAGAAAATAAAGAAACTAGTGGAGATAAGTAACGTTACTGAATAATTTGAATTTATAAGAAGGGAACATATCAAATTGCTTTTTCCCTTCTTATTTTTGTTCTCTAATTAGAATGTCTTCTAACTTTTTTTGCGATTAAGGATTACTTATCAGTAGATTGTCTTTTTTCCTTCAACCACTTCGGAGCACCTTTATTTTTACCGCTATTTGCTTTTTTCTTTGATTTAGCTTTTGCAATCGGACCAGTTTTTTTGTCTTTTTTCACACTACCATTATTGCTAATATCAGAATTGCTCGAAGTGGAAATTTGACGTTCTCCACTTGATTGGCTAGTTTTCAAAGACTTAACTTCTGCAGCGTTATCGTTGGATGTCGCACTTAACTTTAATGGATTAGCCTTACCCAAAATCGTTTGTTTCCCCTTATTAGAACTTGCTTGTAGTGGATCAGAAGCTTCTACTGGCTTACGAGATACAGACTTCTCCGCTGGCTTGTATTTCGTTGCTTCAGCTACTTGAGCTTCATTCAGCAATTTACCACGGAACAATATTCTTTCTTCAATCTTAATATTCAATTGCTTCATGAATTTGTCCATAATGAACTTTTCATGAGGCGTAATAATGGATATAACTAGGCCTGATTTCCCCATACGACCTGTTCTACCTGCTCGGTGAACATAATGATCAGCATCAACTGCTGGCTCAATCTGAATAACTAAAGGTAGATCGACAATATCGATACCACGAGCAGCAACATCAGTAGATAATATCGCATCAAGTTTTCCTTCGCGGAACGCTGTTAGTGTCGATGATCTGCGTTGCTTATCCGCTTCACCAAATAACGATTCGATTTTGAATCCTTCATATTTCATCTTCGTTTCCCAGTTGGAGATTTGATTCGTATCATTAACGAATAACAGCGCGGAAGAAGCATTCACAGTGCGAAGCAATCGTCTTGCTATATCTAGCTTAGAACGTTGATCGCATACAACATAGAAATGTTCGATCGTGCTCGCCACTTTTTCAGCTGGTGTAATCATAATATGATGAGGTTGTTTCATCCAACGACCTTCATATCTGGACATTGTTGTTTCTGGATACGTAGCCGAGAAAAATGCTGTTTGACGTAATTTATTAACACTGAATAGTAAATTCTCAGTATCTGTAGGTGTGCCTAGCTCAAAAGTTTGGTCTGCTTCATCGATAACTAGATACTTAACTTGATGAAGCTTCAGACGTTTACTCTTAACTAATTCATTCATACGACCAGGTGTACCGATAACGATATGCGGATTAAGCTTCAACTTTTCAATTTGACGCTTTGCAGCAGCGCCCCCTATTAATTGTTGAGCTTTAACACCTAGCAGCTCTCCATAACTTTCAGCCACACGGAAAATTTGCATCGCTAGCTCTTGAGTAGGTGCAAGTACTACAGCTTGAATCGCTTTTGAGTCAACATTAATAGTTTGCAAAATAGGTAGCAAAAATGCCAATGTCTTACCACTACCCGTTTGCGATTTCACTGAAATATCTTTGCCTTCTAACAATAATTGAATCGCTTGTTGTTGCACCTCCGTTGGGTCAACAATACCTTGCTTTATTAGCTCTGAACTTAGTTCTTCATTAATTCCAAGTTCTGTCCACTTCGTACTAGACATATTAAAATCCTCTCTTTGCCCATTAGGGCCCTTTGATGTATTTGTGCTGTTTGATTAACCTCATATTCGATGTCGAATATGTTATTTTGAACTTCAATCTTTTGAACTTTAATCTTTTGAAATAAATTAAATGAAGGTTCAAAAAGTGGGCTTTCAGAACCGAGAAGATGGAGTTAATTTTAGGAAGGAGGAAGCGCCAGTGTACGTTATTGGTACACGCGGCCCGGACTTCCAAAATTAACTTCATATTCGACGCCGATTACGCTACAATGCGTTACTTCGTTATCAAAGTCCATTTTTTGAACTACCTCTACCTTACTTTTTATTGAGCCATCTACCTGCTACCTTGTCGATCACTCTTGGAAATAGCTGATACAACTTTAATCCGAAGGCTGGAATACGCGGTAGACTCAGCTCGGCACGCTGCGAATAGAGAAGTTTAATGATTTGCTTAACTACATATTCAGGCTGCATAATAAGCCATGAAATATTTTTAACGTAATTGCCATCAGGATCAGCAATATGGAAAAACTCGGTGTTTATCGGACCAGGATTAACTGCAGAAACTTTGATTGGTTTGCCCCTTAGTTCCATTCTTAATGAATTAGT
>DXHF01000525.1 GCA_019113605.1 Candidatus Paenibacillus intestinavium | reverse complement strand
TTGATGTAGCTATTTGTGAAGTGTTATTTGTAGATATGTCATGCTGCGTTGATCGTTTCTCATCCTTGTAATCATTAACAATCTCTTGCAGATTAAGATTTTGTTCTAGCTCCATCTTCTTTCTTGTAAATGCTCGGCAATGTGCTAATAGATAGCATTCATCCTGTAATTGTGTTTCAACAGTGATGTTTTTCTCATGCAATAACTCGATTAGATGTGTAATCGAAGAAAGGGTATATGGAATTAACCATACTTTTAGATCATAATCATACCGCTTACGATGGATCTGTTTTACTTTTTGAATAATCTCCTTATTGTATCGAAAAGCTAGTACTAACCACTGTTCATCTTGTTTTGTCACATAGATCATTCAACACACCTCCATTATACCATATTATACAATTACTAGAAATGACAAAAAGGTCCCAAGCATTAAGCTCGAGACCCGATTCTTTCGGACAAAATAAATATGTATTAGGATGAACTGGCTTGAACTTTAGTTTACTTATGCATTTTATGTATGACGACCTCATTTCCCCATCCAGTATCCATATCTAGTATTATACATTTATATCACAAAATTGATAGAGAATATCGATTAATACTATAATGAAAACTACATCCTTCATAATAAATGCAGTAATCTTCAATCCTTTATATTGAACTTCTATAGTAGTAAATAGCTGTAATGAGAACTGTAACGCATATATTTATATAAAATAGTGGAATGAAGTATAACTTTAGCACAACAAAAATCCACGCCTATTAGTCAGAATAAACTTCTAACGTTAGACGTGGATAAGTATTAGTTCATAATTACTTTAATTACTTCACTAACTCATTCACCCATACCATCATTTCACCCTCACCACGATTAGCCCATGTGTAGTAAGGAATAAACGTTAATGCAATTGGTGTTTCTTCGAATGCTACATCAGCAGCATAGAGCTGATCTGACCATGCTTGTGCGTTAATACTTACCCCTTCGGCCTCAATCGTATATACACCATCCGCCAGATCATTGTTGAATTTCAAAGTGAGATTTGCATCGCTCGGTAGTTTTACTTGCTGCAGTAATTTCCCGTTATCTGCTTCCTCGATGCAGTATACAATTGGTCCGCGCTGGAGGGCAACTTTCCCTGCATTTGCTTTCACTTTCGGATGACTCTTCATACGTTTAATACTCATATCAAAGTTTAGTTCTACAATATCGCCAGTTTGCCATTGACGCTTAATCATCGCATAACCATCTTCAGTAATTTCGGCAACTTGCAGCTCTTTCCCATTTACGAGAATCGTCGTTTGCGGCGACCAGTTCGGAATGCGAATCGCTAATGTCATCTCTACTTGTGCAGTAGTCGTTAGTTCATATTTCACAACTCCACTCCAAGGTAAGTCAGAAGCTTGCTTCAACGTAACAATGGAACCATCAATATTAAGTTCTGTAGTCCCACCGATAAATAAGTGCGAATACACGGTGTTGCCTGACACGGAATACATGTAATCGCCTAATGATGCTAGCAAACGAGCTAGGTTAGGAGGACAGCAAGCACAGCCGAACCACTCTTGGCGTACTGGCTTTACATGATTGTAATTTTTATTATGTCCATTGCATTGCTCTGGTTGAACTTCAAGCGGATTAACATAGAAGAAATGCTTACCATCCAATGACATACCTGAAATGACTGTATTATAAAGCGCACGCTCCATCACATCAGCGTATTCGCTTTTTGTCTCAAGCTGTAGCATCCGTTGCGCTGCAAAGATTAAGCCGATGGAGGCACATGTTTCGGAATAGACGGTATCATTAGGCAGGTCATAATCTACTGAGAAAGCTTCTCCATGAACCATAGAACCAATTCCGCCAGTAATGTACATTTGCTTATGAACGATGTTGTTCCATAATGTACGACTAGCTTCTATTAAGCTTGCATCCTTCGTTTCTTTCGCAATGTCGATCATACCAGCTAGCATATAGACAACGCGAACGGCGTGCCCCACTGCTACATCCTGTTCACGAACAGGCTTATGTACTTGGAAATACTCGGGATCAATTTGAATTCGACCTTTATGCCAAATGCTGCTCCAATCACGTTTTTCAGCTTCTTCTACAAAGAATTTATTCGTTCCACGCTTATCGATAAAATATTTACTTAATTGAAGATATTGATCTTCGCCAGTAGTGTGGTATAGCTTAACTAAAGCAAGCTCGATTTCTTGATGCCCATCATAGCCTTGTATTTGACCTTCTGCATCTCCGAACACATGACCAATATCATCAGCCATCCGACTTACGATATCAAGTAGTTGACGCTTGCCAGTTGCTTGATAATATGCGACTCCTGCTTCGATCATATGTCCAGCGGTGTACAATTCATGAGCTTCAGTTAAGTTCTTCCATCTAAGTTGAGGTTCTTTAATAATGAAATATGTATTAAGATATCCCGTAGCTTGCTGCGCTTTTTCAATAATTGAAATCATATCATCAGCGATCGCTTCAAGCTCAGCATTCGGCTCCTTACAAAGCAAGTATGCAACAGCCTCCAGCCATTTTGCGACATCAGTATCCTGGAAGACGAAACCGTAAAATTCTCCTTCTGCTAATCCCGCAGCAATTTTGAAATTTTGTACAGCATGGCTTCGCTCGGCACCTTCTACGCGATCATTGATAGCTTCCCATTGATATGGAACAACGACATCTCTTACTAACTGTATGTATTGACTCCAAAATGGATCAACAATATTAACTTGCTTCATTGGAATAAATTGAATCGGTTTAGTCAATTGAATGGGTGCTGTCATAATCGTTCACTCCTAAATTTTTTTATTCGCATTCATACAGTGCTTCTCGATAATAAAAAATCACATCAGCAACTTTAACCATTTTTCATCAGTGTCTGTTAGATTCTCACACTCTATAAAGCTATTTTATGTGTTATTATGAATATATACGATACAAAATTCCAACTTGATTATTATAAAATCTCACACTAACGGAGTGATTATAATTAATGCAATAAACTATCTATATTTCAATGGACCACCATCGCCATATTATTTAGAAAGCGGCTTTCAAATTCATGAAGTGAATGATACTCATCCAAATCGTACCCATTTAGGATTTTTTGATTTCATTCTTGTTCGAGAAGGCACTCTCCATATTGGTGAAAATAATGAGCGTTGGCAATTGGAAGCAGGTCAAGCTCTTATTTTACTGCCTAATCAATCACATTACTCTGCAATGCCAGCCGAGAGACAAACTTTGTTCTACTGGATTCATTTTCAAAGTATAGGAGCATGGGTGCAAAGTGATCAGGAGCACACTAAGCTTAATATTGAAGATCATCAGCAATGTTTCTATCCCACTCCATACACGATTCAATTACCGAAGCAGACGACATTTACTTATCCTCAACAAGCGTTTCAATTACTGGAGCAGATGAATGAGGCTAATACAGAAAGGGAATCGAATGCGTATTGGAAAAAGCAGCATGCTTTCGAGCAGCTACTGAAGATGATGGATATGCGGCAAAATAATGACGATGTAACACCAATCGTTAGATTAGCGGAGCAAGTGGAAAACTTTATTAGAAACCATTATCAGGAGTCCATTACCAATGAACGGCTCTCTTTTACTTTCAATTATCATTACAACTATATTACGCGGGCGATGAAACAAATGTATGGTATGACGCCAAATGAGTATGTGATGAAGGTAAGGATCGACCATGCGAAGAGTTTATTATTGAATACACATTGGAGTATCGCAGCGATTGCCGAGCAGGTAGGGTTTGAAAATACTCCTTACTTTTCTAATTGCTTCTCCAAGCATCTTGGACTATCCCCTTCTATGTTCCGGAATCAATACTATGAATAAAACTAAGAATAAATAGATTAATATGATAAAAGGTTCGAATACTCCA
>DXHF01000524.1 GCA_019113605.1 Candidatus Paenibacillus intestinavium | reverse complement strand
GTTCTGTGCATCTACACTTGGTGGGTTAAAACGTAACTTAACAGCAGGAGAAATTGTTGCTCAAGTGGTTACCGCACAAATGATGCTTGATGCTACGGGCGAGCGTGTATCTAGCATCGTTATTATGGGTTCTGGTGAACCGTTCGAAAACTATGATGCTACGATGACGTTTTTGCGTAATATGATTCATGAGAAGGGCTTGAATATTGGTCAACGTCATATTACCGTTTCAACTAGTGGGATTGTTCCAAGTATTTACAAATTCGCTGATGAAAACACGCAAATTAATTTGGCGCTGTCCATTCATGCTCCCAATGATAAGCTACGTTCTAAGCTTATGCCAGTTAACCGTCGCTTTCCATTTGATGATGTTATTGAATCGATTCGTTATTACCAAGCGAAAACAGGCCGTCGTATTTCTTTCGAATATGCGCTTATCGGTGGAGTCAACGATCAAGTAGAACATGCAGAAGAGTTAGCTAGTGTAATCAAAGATATGTTATGTCATGTTAACTTAATTCCAGTTAACCACGTCCCGGAGCGAGATTATGTGCGTACACCACGTGATGATATTTTTGAATTTGCAAGAGTATTAGAAAAGAATAACATCAATGTTACGATACGGAGAGAGCAAGGTCATGATATTGCAGCAGCGTGTGGACAATTAAGAGCCAAACATATGGAATCTACGGCGAGGTGATTACGTTTGTTAATGGTTAGTCGCAGTGATATTGGAAGAATTCGTCAAGTAAATGAGGATTCCGCGTTAACAGGTAAAATTAATGCTCAGCTATCGTTTGCTATTGTAGCAGACGGTATGGGCGGTCATCAGGCTGGTGATGTTGCGAGTCAAATCGCAGTATCAGCCTTTCAGCGCATTCTCGCGCAGCATGAGGAAATAACGAATTGGAGTGCAGAAGACGGGAAACGATTGATGCGTATTGCAATTCGTCAAGCAAATGATGAGATTTTTCAATTAGCGAAACATATGGAACAGTACCATAATATGGGGACTACGATTGTTGCTTCCCTAATATGGGATCATATGATGATCATTGGGCATGTCGGCGATAGCCGAGCTTATCGCATTAATGAACAAGGTATTGAGCAGTTAACTGCGGATCATTCCTTAGTCAATGCGTTAGTACAATCAGGACAATTAACAGCGGAAGAGGCTGAACATCATCCTCGTAAAAACGTATTAACACGTGCGATTGGAACTGACGATGATGTCGAGGTTGATGTGCGTATTATGGAATGGAATAAAGCAGATACTTTACTATTATGTAGTGACGGCTTATCTAATCGTGTTAGTGAGTCTCAACTTCAGCAAATCGTAATGAATCAGCAACCACTTGAAAAAAGTGCAGATCAATTAATTGCATTAGCCAATGAGGCGGGTGGAGAAGATAACATTACGCTTGTTCTGTATGATCCAGGTGATCATGCGCAAGGAAAGGAGGAGACACTATGATTGGACACGATCTTGCTGGACGCTATGAGATTATTTCCCGTATAGGTGGAGGCGGCATGGCTTTAGTATACAAAGCACATGACGTCCTACTTAATCGGAAAGTAGCAGTTAAAGTATTGCGGCAACAATTTGTTCATGATGAAGAATTTATTCGTCGTTTTCGTCGTGAAGGTCAATCAGCAGCAGCTCTTTCTCATCCTAATGTTGTAAGTATATATGATGTTGGTCAAGAAGAAGATATTCATTATATTGTTATGGAGTATGTAGAAGGCCATAACTTGAATGAAATTATTATCGAGCGTGCCCCTCTTCAAATTGAAGAAGCGGTACATATCGCCCAGCAAATATGTGAAGCGCTTGATCATGCACATACGAACCATATTATTCATCGTGATATTAAGCCGCATAATATTCTTATTGGCAATAACGGTCGAGCGAAAGTGACGGATTTCGGTATCGCTAGAGCGGTAACGTCTTCAACGATTACACATACTGGCTCCGTTGTTGGTTCTGTACATTATTTTTCACCTGAACACGCTAAAGGTGTGAATACAGGTGAGAAATCGGACTTATATTCTTTAGGTATTGTGTTATATCAAATGTTAACGGGACAGCTACCGTTTTTCGGAGAAAGTCCAATAAGTATTGCACTGAAACATTTGCAGGATGATTTTGTGGAACCGAGAGTTGCCAATTCGCATATTCCTCAATCTGTGGAAAATATTATTTTGAAATCGATGCGAAAAAATCCAGACGAACGATATCTTTCGGCAAAGAAAATGATAGCGGATTTGGAAACTTGTCTTCAGCCTCAACGCTTGTACGAACCCAAAATTGTATTCAATCATGTGGATGAATTACAGGAAACAAAGATCATGCCTGCTATTCGATCTTCACAAATGTTTGATACGAATCCTGCTCGTATGCAGCAGGCGACGGGACCGATTGATCAGACTACTCGATTTACTGAGACGATGAACACGGTACAACTGGAAGACAACGAATTAGCTAAGAAAACAATGAATTGGAAAAAGCCATTAATCGTCGTGCTTGTTACTTTAGTGTTTTTAGCGGCGTTAATTTGGGGGTTTTTCAAGTTATTAGATACATTGCAAACGGATGATGTTCAGGTGCCGTATGTTGTTGGCAAGACAGAGAAAGAAGCGCGCGAAGCAATTGCCGAGAAGGGCTTAAATGTCCATGATCCAGTTACGTATGAACCAAGTAAGATTGTTCCATTAGGTGTAGTTATGGAACAATCGAAGATGAGTATGAAGGTAAAGGCCGGCTATTTTATTGAGTTGACGATAAGTAGCGGACCAGAGCTGAAGGAACTGCCTAACTATGTTAACGGAATGAAAATAGCTACCATTAATGCATTAGTTGAGCTTGGTATTAAGGAGTCACAGCTTGAATTTATTGAAGTGAATGATGATTCAGAGGTTGGTACTATTTTAGAGCAAACCCCAACTCCAGGATCAGAAATTAATCCTGATGATGTGAAAATTACATTTACTGTAAGTGCTGGTCCAGAGACTTTTGATATGCCAACTCTAGAGGGCAAAAAATTAGCTGATGCTAAAGATATTTTGAAAGCTTACGGTCTAATACTTGAAGAAGGCAATATTAAGTATGAGGCTAGTTATTTGTTCGAAAAAGACGAGGTTATTAGCCAAGATATTATGCCGAATGAGAAAGTTGTTAAAGGTAGTAAAGTCTCTATTGTTGTAAGTACAGGGCAACCCAAAGATGCCAAAACATATCAATTTAATGTGCGAATTTCGCCTGCCAATAGTGGTGTGGCAAGTGAAGTAGAAATTCAATATTCTGATGCTCGTGGTGAAAATGTGGAGCTTGCTCCTATTACCATTACAAGTACGGTGGATATTCCAGTGACACTTGTGCTCGATCCAGATACGGTTGCGGTAGTATCTGTAACCAGAGATGGTACGTTCATGGATATTAAGGAAATTAGATATTCCGATATTAAAAAAGGTTCAACAACAGGATTAGAAATTCCGGGCAATGAAATCGTACCAACGGAAGCACCAGCAGATACAGAAACCAATACTAATGCTAATCCTAATTCCAATTCTAATGGTAAACCAGAACATAAAACGGAGGGTAACGACAATAATGAGCAAATCGAGCAATCCACGGAAGCATGGTCAGAAGAATAATGAGGCAACTACAGATTCTTCCACTAGTCTCCAGGGAGTGATCGTTAAAGCGCTAAGTGGTTATTATTACGTTCAACCCAGGCATGATCGAACTCACTCTAGCACGGTACAATGCCGTGCTAGAGGCGTATTTAAAAACAGAGGTCTTACTCCTTTAGTTGGTGATGATGTTCATTATGTGCTCACGGAAAATGGGGAAGGAACAGTTGTAGAGTTACTTCCTCGTCATTCAGAATTAATTCGCCCAGCTGTCGCCAATGTTGATCTTGCTATTCTCGTCTTTTCTGTTCATGAACCTGCTCTTAATTTGCAATTATTGGATAAGTTTTTGTTGCATATTGAGCATGCAGGTATTCAGCCTGTTCTTTGCTTAAGTAAGCAAGATTTAACTCATGATGCCAACAGTAAGGAATCATTACAGGAAGAGGCACTTAACAGTATTGAGGAAGTTACTCGTATCTACAGTAATCTAGGTTATGAAATTTATGGGACGAGTTCTGTGGAACAAGAAGGGATATCCCCGTTACATGAACGCTTGAAAGGACATGTATCAGTGTTTGCAGGGCAATCAGGAGTGGGGAAATCTTCACTATTGAATGCGCTCGTTCCAGGATTAACGCTTGAAACCAATGAAATAAGTAATCGGCTTGGTCGTGGTAAACATACGACCCGTCATGTTGAACTTATCGATATTGGCGGAGGGTATGTCGCAGATACTCCAGGTTTCAGTCAGCTTGATTTTACGGAGCTTGGTATTTCAGATCTTGCCTATGGGTTTATCGAAATGCGTGAGCTTGCTCCAGACTGTAAATTTAGAGGATGTTCACATGTTCAGGAGCCAGGTTGTGCCGTACTTGAACAACTTGCAGCAGGAAAGATTGAAGCAAGCAGACACGAGCATTATATAACTTTTCTTGCAGAACTCAAAGACCAAAAACGGAGGTACTAACACTCATGACTATTATTGCACCATCGATTTTATCGGCTGATTTTTCACAATTAGGTCAAGAAATTCAATCGATTGAAACAGCAGGCGCTGATTGGGTTCATATCGATGTAATGGACGGTCACTTTGTGCCTAACCTTACATTTGGACCTCCAGTTATTGCGGCAGTTCGTTCGAAAACGAAGCTTCCTTTTGACGTTCATCTTATGATTGAACGCCCAGAACAGTATATTGCTGATTACATTGCTGCAGGCGCAGATCGGATTACGGTTCATCTAGAAGCGTGTGCTCATCTACATCGAACGATTTATTCTATTAAGGAAAAAGGTCTTCCTGTAGGTGTAGCGCTTAATCCAGCTACTCCTGTTGCTTCATTGATCCCAATTCTGGAAGATATTGATATGGTGCTTATTATGACCGTTAATCCTGGTTTTGGTGGACAATCGTTTATTCCTTATTCTGTAGCTAAGCTTCGTGAGTTGCGGGCGCTCTTGCAACAACGTGAGCTATTTCAAATTGACGTGCAAGTCGATGGGGGTATTAATGCGCAGACAGCGCAGCTAGTACGTGATGCTGGTGCCAATGTCCTTGTAGCGGGTAATGCTATATTTAACGCACCTAATCGTCCAGAAGCGATCGCTTTATTAAGGTAGTTCAAAAAGTGGACTTTGATAACGATGAGAATGCTGACGTAGCAAACTCGACATCGAATATGAAGCGGACTTTCAATACATATGGTAGAAGGAAATACGCACTTACAAGGAGATTGCTTGTATGAAATTCAATTTAAGAACGACGCTGTGGGTTATCCTTTATGCAGTGATGGCTGGCGGAACGTTAGCGATATTTTCGTCGATAGATTCATTTATTAAGTATATTTTTTCTTTGTTGACGATTTATATCGGTATTCGCTTTTTTAGACGTTTTGAAACGATTGGTTTACGAATTACATTTGTTCTACTAGCTATTTTCATGTACTTTTTTGGCGTCGTTATGTTTGTCGTTTACCAAAGCCTAACGAATCCTGAATTTTTATCAGGACAGTAATTTAAAAATGGGCGTGAAATAATCTTTCTTTGAAGCATGTGGTGGTATACGTTGCGCTCTTTTCGCATATTATGATTACAAGAGTGGAGCTCACACGGAAAATGTAACCGCGTGTTTCGAGGAGGGGTGGACATGAAGTTCTATACCATTAAATTACCTAAATTTTTGGGTGGTTTTGTAAAAGCAGTGCTTAATACATTCCAAAAAAGCTAAAACATAATGCTGGCTGACGTAATCATAACTTCGTGATAACGTACAACCTTACAACAAAAAAAGCACCTGAGGATTCAGGTGCTTTTGTCTATGGTAAATTACACACGAGTAATTTTACCATTCTTCAACGCACGAGCGCTGATGTATACACGTTTTGGTTTACCATCCACTAGGATACGAACCTTTTGAACGTTAACTCCCCAAGTACGACGAGTTGTGTTGTTCGCATGAGATTTGTTGTTACCACTTCCAGGCGCTTTGCCAGTTACGAAACATTTGCGGGACATAAGTACACCTCCTTCACCAAATATCAAGTGTTCTTGCTTTAACAGCTCATTGCCTCTACAGCTATGTAAAGACTATGCTACTTGAATAATTAATCATGCATATTACTTCTAATATAAACAGACCTAAATATCGTAACACAAAGTTGGTCTCTGTTCAACCTAATTCTAATTGAAATGTTGCAAAATTTCACTACGCACTTCAATAAAATCGATGTTTATAGTACAATGGAAATTAGTCCATAATATATGGTGAGGAGTGAAAAGTTATGCCGATACAATTAGATAATGAATACGGTCAGATTAATGTAACTGATAGTTGTATTGCAACAATCGCTGGTTCTGCCGCTATGGAATGTTATGGGCTCGTAGGAATGGCTTCACGAAATGGATTTAAGGATGGACTCGCAGTTCTTCTAGGTCGAGATAATTGGAATAAAGGTGTTGAAATAAGACAGGTTCAACAAGATGTATATATTGATTTATATATTATTGTGAGTTATGGAACGAAAATATCCGAAGTAGCAAGTAATATTCGGTCAAAAGTGACTTATGTGTTGAATGATGTAATCGGACTTGCAGTTAACGAAGTTAATATTTTTGTACAAGATGTAAGGGTATCTACCTAGCAGGAAGGGGAATTTCATTGGGTAAGCGAGCTATTAACGGTTCCGATTTTGCTGGAATGGCATTATTAGGAGCTGACTTACTAAAGCGTAATGCTGAACAAGTTAATGCACTTAACGTGTTTCCAGTGCCAGATGGCGATACTGGAACAAATATGAATCTAACAATGACTTCAGGAATCACTGAATTGAAAAACAAACAATCTGCTCATCTGGGAAAAACAGCAGAAGCACTATCTAAAGGGTTATTGATGGGGGCACGAGGTAACTCAGGTGTTATTCTATCTCAACTATTTAGAGGCTTCTCTAAGTCATTAGCTCATGCTGAAGAAGCTACAGCTATCGATATTGCTGTTGCCTTGCAGCATGGTGTGGATATGGCATATAAGGCTGTGGTGAAGCCAGTAGAGGGAACGATACTTACTGTAGCAAAAGAAGCAGCGCGTCATGCCGTGCAATTTGCACGTCGCAATACAGAAGTACTTGAATTAATGAAAGAAGTACATCAAAAAGCTTATGATGCATTGCAAAAAACACCTGATCTTTTGCCAATCTTGAAGCAGGTAGGCGTTGTGGACTCTGGTGGTCAAGGTCTAGTCTATATTTATGAAGGCTTTGTGCAATCATTATCTGGCAACTCAGAAATAGTAGATCACTTCATATCTGAAGCTGCACCAGCAGATGTATATGTTCCACAACCTGTACGTCACACGGATCTGCTCTCCGCTCAAGCAAAACTAGAGACTTTAGATATTGAATTCTTCTATGACATGGAATTTTTCATCAAACGTAATATACCGGGAGCTTCCGCAGCTTTTTTTGATGAATCCGCTTACAAGAAAGCATTATCTAAAGACGGGGATTCAATTCTAGTAATTACAGATGATGACCTTATTAAAGTTCATGTTCATTCTCGTAAACCAGGCGATGTATTCAATTTGTCTGTTCCATATGGTGAGCTTACAGATATGCATATACTTAATATGCGTGAACAGCATCGTGAGTTGCTTGAAGAAGAGGTTCACCAAACGACTGTGAATTTGTCTGCTGCAGAGCTGTTGGCAGGACAGGCTATTGATAATCGTCCAACGGAGCAAGCATTTGAGCGTGCACCGTACGGTATGATAACAGTAGCGCTTGGTGATGGAGTTGCGGAATTATTCCGCAGTAGTGATGTCGATATCGTATTATCTGGTGGACAGACGATGAATCCAAGTACAGAGGATTTTGTGAAAGCAATTGAAGCATTGTCTGCTAATCATATTTTCATCTTCCCGAATAATAGCAATATTATATTAGCTGCTGAGCAAGCGGTGGAGTTAACAGAGCGCTCGGTTACTGTAATACCAACGAAAACAATTCCACAAGGGATTGCAGCGGTACTTGCCTTCAAAGAAGATGAAACAGCTGAACGCAACAAAGAATGGATGATTTCTGCTGCTAGTACTGTCGTATCAGGTCAAATTACGAAAGCTGTTCGTGATACGACTATTGACGGTATAGAAATTACCGAAGGACATTATATCGGTATTAAGGAAAAAGCAATTGTTACTTCTGAAGCGGAACTGTTAGAAGCATGTAAAGCACTACTGGCAAGTATGCTTGAAGAAGAAGGGGACATTGTTACTATTCTTACTGGTGAAGGCTCCACTGATGATATTTCAGCTTCGCTTAGCGAGTGGATTGGCGAGCATTACAGCGATCTAGAAATTGAATTGCAGTATGGTGGTCAGCCGTTATATCCATATATCTTTGCAGTCGAGTAAGATCAATGAAGCGATAAGGAAAGGGGAATATCGTTAGATGGGAAATATTCGAATTGTTACGGATAGTACTGCGGACATTCCAGCAGATGTACGTGAAAAATACGGAATTACGATGGTTTCACTTAAAGTGTTGTTCGGCGAGGAAACCTATCGAGATGCTGTTGATATGACAACGGATGATTTCTATGCGCGTCTGAAATCATCATCAGTAATGCCGACAACATCTCAGCCATCACCTGCTGAATTCAGTGATGTGTATGAGCGTCTACTTGCAGAGGACCCTACAGGTCCAATTATCTCCATTCATCTTGCTTCGGTTCTAAGTGGAACGTATCAATCGGCTACTATTGCCCGCTCTATGATTGAAGCTGAAGATGCAAATATAACAGTCATTGATTCAAAATCAGCTTCTTCTGGTCATGGTATGCTCGTTGTTCTCGCGGCAAAAATGGCGCAAGATGGCGCTTCTGTTGAAGAAATCTTAGCCGCTATTGAGGAAAGACGCCAATATGCTGAAGTTTTCTTCTTAGTGGATACACTTGAATATTTACAGAAAGGTGGACGTATTGGCAAAGCAGCTGCCCTTATCGGGTCTTTGCTTAATATTAAGCCGATTCTTTCGCTTGATGAAGCAGGCGCAGTTTATTCTGCTGATAAAGCAAGAGGTAGTAAAAAGGCAATGTCCAAAATTGTTGAGCTATTGAAAGCAGCATATGGTGATGCCCCCGTTGGTCTTATTGTCGCCAAAACAGATGATCCAATGAACGCGAAAGAGCTTGAAACACGTGTTACTGCTGAACTTAATGTGAAAGAAATCCATTATACGGCTGTCGGTACCGTTATTGGTACTCATACTGGTCCTGGTACTTCCGCTGTATTCTTATATAAGGTGTGAGCTTGGAATGATCAAACTTGATCAAATTCCAGTTAAACAG
>DXHF01000523.1 GCA_019113605.1 Candidatus Paenibacillus intestinavium | reverse complement strand
AAATATAGAAACGTGAAAGTTCACGCGTCGTAACGTTACTATTAACATGAAGTACAGTAGAAACGCCTTGGTCAATATGCTGTCCTAGTTCAGCGATAAGATCAATTAATTTGAACTGATCGATGTTGTAGGCAGATTTATAGAAGAAGAAGTTATCCTGCGATAAATACGGCATTGGATAATATGTTGTTGAATTCGCATACGTACGAGTCTCAATATGCTCAACAATTGGCATTACACTTGATGTTGCATTTTGAATATAAGAAATACTTTGCGTTGGTGCAATCGCTAGACGGTAAGCGTGGAATAGTCCATGCTCTTGTACTTTACCTTTAAGATCTGCCCAATCAGCAGGACCTGGGATATACATACCATCGAATAGCTCTTGTACACGAGCAAGCTGCGGACGGAAATCCGTTTCAACATAGCGATCGAAATAAGTACCCTTCGCATATTCAGAACGATCAAAATCTTTGAATGTTGCTTTGCGTTCTTTCGCAATTTCCATACTTTTCTCAAGAGAATAGTAATTCATCATCATGAAAAATACGCCTGCAAATTCACGAGCTTCTGGACTTTCATAAGAAATCTTATTTTTTGCAAGATAGCCATTAAGGTTCATTGCGCCAAGACCTACAGAGTGTAATTCATCATTCGCTTTACGAACACCAGGTGCGTTATCGATTTTTGAAAGATCACTTACAGTAGTTAAAGCTTCGATACCGACATGTACAGAATCTTTAATTTCTTTGCGCTCCATCACATTGACAATATTCAAAGAAGCAAGGTTACAGCTTATATCGCGACGAATGATATCTTCATATCCATAATCGTTAATTTCTGAAGTTTCTTGTAATTGGAAAATCTCAGTACATAGATTAGACATTTTTACAGAACCGATGTCTTTCAATGCATGCCATTTGTTAGCATTGCTCTTGTTCATAATGTATGGATATCCAGATTCAAGCTGAATTGATGCAATTTTAGTAAGCATATCACGAGCACTCATGACTACTTTTTTCTTCACATTGACATTAGCAAGCAACTCGTCATACATAGCATCTATATCAATGTCATCAAGATGTTGACCGTACTCTTTGTATACGGAATATGGTCCGAATGCATGAAGTGGTTTGTTTTGTGCTGCTAATTCGTAAAACTTATTAGGAATAATAAGACCAATCGATAATGTCTTAATACGAGATTTCTCGTCAGCATTAATCTTTTTACAATCTAGAAATTCGATAATGTCCCAGCCGAAAATATTGTAATATCCAGCACCAGAACCTTTACGTTGACCCATCTGATCCGCATAAGAGAATGCATCCTCCATCAGCTTCAGAACAGGCATAATCCCTTTTGCTGCACCTTCTACACCTTTAATTGGTTCACCACGGCCACGTAGCTTAGAAAGGTTAACAGCGACACCGCCACCGATTTTGGAAAGCTGCATACATGTGCCAATCACATAGTTAATAGAGTTCAAGGAGTCATCCATTTCTAACAAGAAGCATGATACCATCTCGCCACGTCGACTTTTACCAGCATTAAGGAATGTTGGAGTCGCAGGCTGTAGACGCTGGTCGATCATTGCCGATGCAATACGGGTCGCTCTTTCGATGTCGCCCTCACCAAGATGCAAAGCTACAATAGCTACACGCTCATGGTACTGCTCAAGATATTGTGCTTTATCATTCGTTTTCATAGCATAGTCTTTATAAAATTTCGAAGCAGCCATATAAGATTGGAATTCAAAATTTGCCGCTTCTGTAAGATCAAAGATTGCCTTCACTTGATCATATGTATATTTATCATATACGTTGTCATAAAAATCATTGTCAATAAGGTAATTCAATTTTTCTTCCAAAGACGCAAACTTGACACTCTTCTCGTCAACCTCCGCCATAAACGCTGCAACTGCTTCTTTATCTTTTTCTAACTGGTAGAAACCGTCAGCTCCTCGTTGCATAAGCTCATTATTCAGTTCAATATGTTTCAATGGTTTGCACCCTTTCCATAAATTGTAGCATGTCTTGATTTGTGCCAGAAAGTTCGAACTTTGTAATGACAGGTACATTGTACGTCTCAGCGATTGTATCGGCACTTTTGGCAAAGCCAGTGCCCCAGTTACGGTTACCACTTGCTGAAACGCCTCTCAACATGTTGTGGTTCTCTTGCAAAAAATCATTGACCTTCTGAGGGACTTGTCCAAAGCCCGTTGTATATGTAATAAGAACGTACGGCTCGTCCACCTTGGGCATCTCATCAATAGAGACGGCTGACATATTTAATTTTTTCACAAAGCGTTTGACATTGCCTGTCTTAGAATCATATACAACTAACATTTTCCACTCTCTCCTCATACCATTTATTCCAATCAAAAAGCGCTCTCCCCCCCTACTAATGACAGGCAGATGCGCTTGTAGTCAGAACCTTGGTGTCCGCAGTTTAACTGCTAGATTGCTATACCCACAACTAGATATAGTCGATGAATAGAATCATACCTCAATATATAGGTCGAGTCAATGCGATTTCGTCATATTCTTTGTAATTTGAGCTATGAAAATATTTTCATAACGCTCGTCCCAATAGGGGCTTGAGATTTCGCCGCTCGACTATTTTATCTGATCACGTTATGATGTGATAGTGACATTTTACAGATCGTTTTGGAGGCGCTTATGAAACCTATATTATCAACCGAAGAAGCTCTTAACAGACTTGCACATTTATGCCAAGTAAGTCATATACAAGATGTTGAATTGAAAAACTACATCGAACAGCTTGCAGCTGAAAATGAGCAGTTAAAGCTTAATTTGCATAAATTACGTACAACAATCGCCCAAAAGGGTAACACTATATCTAGTATGCATAGCAAATTGACTGATGCATTAAGAGAATAGTAAGCGGTAGCTTCAAAAGCGGACTTTGATAACGATGGGATTGCTTCGAAGGTTACTCGACGTCGAATAAGAAGCCAATTTCCGAAAATACGGTTCGCATGTACCAATAACGTACACTTGCGCTTCCGCTTTCCAAAAATTTGCTTCATCTTCTCGGTTCTGAAAGCCCGCTTCTTAAACCTTCATTGGAAGCTACGTGCTGCATAATCTTGGGCTTTGAACGCTGGTGTACTCATATCGTACACGTTGCTGGGTTTCGTTACATTATAGGCAATTTGGACCTTCATTTGATGTTAGTTCAAATGAAGGTCCAAAAAAAATTATTTAATAGCAACGAAGAACAAACGAGTTGAGTCGTCGTCAGCAGCCTTCAACTGGAAATCACTATACAAATGTATATGAGTAAATCCAACTGAGCGCAACGCCCCTTCTAACCACTTAGAGCTATATGCTCGTTGGATATGCTCTTCATCAATTCTGCTATAGCGTCCATCCGGCTCTTCAACAAATATGGAGAGAAAATGCTCAATAATATGTTCATCCTCGTCATATTCACTACTCCACATGTAAGTAATTCCGTTCTCATCATAAACAAATGGCTGATCCGCCGCATATTGCTCAAAGCGCGTAATAGGATGAACATCGAATATAAAGCTTCCACCTGGCTTCAATTGGTCATACGTAGCTGATAATGTGGCTAGTAGATCATCTTCATCGACAATGTAGTTCAAACAATCACAGAAAGAGATGACCGAGTCTACTTGTTCTGAAATTTGCCACCGACACATATTTTGCTCAAGCAATGTAAGATTACCACTCGTCGCACCTTGTTGTACCCACTTCTGCTCGGCAACAGCTAGCATATCACTCGATAGATCAATACCTACAACCTTATACCCCTGTGACGCTAACGGTATCGCAATGCTGCCTGTACCACACCCAAGATCCACTACTTTGTGTGGCTGCCCGTGTTCCTGCCATACCGCTTCAGCGAAAGCGATCCATTCTTCATAGGGCATATCTGCCATAAGACGATCGTACACAGTGGCAAATTGACCGTATGCTTCCATCATTATTGTTCAACCTCATCCGTGCTTTTAGGTTGCGACTTTGGCGCATTTTCCGTGAGATATGTCCAGCTACCTTGCTGCACAACAATACCTTCACGCATAAGCTTACCTAATGCACGCTTGAAAGCACCCTTGCTCACACCAAAGCGACTGCGAATGAGTTCTGCTTCCGTCGCATCAGAATACGGCATACCGCCACTTGGACGTTCTTTAAGAAACGCTAATATCCGATCAGCATCTTCAACGCGACCGAATTCCTTCTGCTGTGTCATCGACAAATTAACTCGTCCATCTTCTCGAACAAACGTTACACGTGCTTTGACACGTTGACCTAGACGCAAGCTTTCGATACGATCGGTGCTCGGGATTAGTCCGTATGCACCGAAGCCTACCACGCCACCATCAATAACAACGAAGGAGCCCATTTGTAAGCTTTTCGTAACCCAACCTTCAACCCACTGATTTCTCCAAGCTGCCGGAGCCGGAAACGTAAGTGGAGCAAGCTCTGGCTCTTGCGCAAGCTTCGCAATTTGTCGCCCGCTCTTATCATGAGCCATGAACACGAATACTTCGTCACCAACAATAGGACGATACTCGATCATTTCTGGTAATTCACTTAATGGTAGCAATAGTTGTCGTCCTAAGCCCATTTCTAGAAAACAACCTAGTCTTGGATGAACATCAGCAACAACCAATCGCGCCATTTCTCCAAATGAGATGAATGGTTTGTTCATTGTCGCGCAAATACGATCTTCTGAATCGAAGAAGATGAACACTTCAATCTCATCACCAACATGCGGCTTAGACCCTACTAGTTCCGTATAAGGCAACAATACATCCTCTTCACCATTGTTCAGAAAATAACCATAAGGAGAAACTTCACGAGAAATCTGTAATCGCTCAGTCGTTCCTGCTACATAACTCATACAGATTCCACAACCTTAGCATCGGACCAAATTTTCTCGATGTTGTAATACTCTCTTTCTTCACGATGGAAAATGTGTACAACAACATCTCCGATATCAATTAATACCCAACGAGCTGTATTTTCACCTTCTACGCCACGGATTGTATAACCTTCTTTAGCCGCCATTTTGCGGATTTCAGTTGAAATTGCCAATACTTGAGTATCTGAGTTACCAGTACAAATAACGAAATAATCTGCCACTAATGACAAGCCATTCAAATCTAAAGTAATTAGATCATGTGCTTTTTTGTCCTCTGCTGCATCTACCACTGCTGTTAATAATTTTTTTACTAGATCTTGTCCCTTCATTATAACCCTCCTAAAATTTTCATAACTGCTTCGAATAACTTCCTAGCAATGAAAAATCACTTCGGAAGCATAAACCATATTTCACATATCATTTTTGACTAGCTTTTGCGTAATATTTACTTCATGTTCAATTGTTGTACGATACTATTTCTCGCTTCTATAGTGACAGGGTAGACAATTTTCCCTTTTTCAATAAGAAATACGATCGTTTGATCGAGGCCGAATAAGATCGCTCTTTCCAAGCTCGTCTCCGCTAACGCACGCGCTTCATTTACACCTGGAAAATCACGATTTGGCTCAATATAATCGGCAAGCCAAACAATTTTCTCTATTAGAGTCATGTTAGCTCTACCAGAAGTATGATAACGGATCGCATCACATATCTCGCTATCATGCACCCCATACTTTTCTTTGGCAACGGATGCTCCTACTTCAGCATGCCATAATTCCTTATTATATTGAAGCACCTGCTCATCGAGTGAATATTGCTTAATATAAGCAGCTTGCTCTGCGACAGGCCAATATTTGGCAACGTCATGAATAATCGCGGCTAATTCTGCTCGTTCTGGGTTTTCACCGTAACGCTTAGCTAGCTCAATCGCTGTACTCATCACACCTTGAGTATGAATCCAACGACGTTCTGGCATTTGCACACTTACAGACTCGATAATTTGTGCTTTATTCATAAATTCGATTCCCCCTTATATACTGCGCAACGGAATCGGGGACATAATATTGCAAAGATAATCCCTGCTGCGCACGCAAACGGAGCTCTGTAGATGATATACCGATAAGCGGCATAGCTGCAATCGTTAGTTTACTTCTCCACTCACTAGAAAGTAAGTCAAGTTGCAACGGATCAGAAGGTCGATTAAGACCAATAAATGAAATCAATGATCTTAGTTCTTCTGCTCGATGCCATGTCGGTAAATCATGAATACGGTCAGAACCAATAATATAGCTAAACTGATGATGAGGATATTCACTCATTAATCTAGTTACTGTATCGAATGAGTAACTAACGCCACTACGGCTTAACTCAATATCTAGTGCGCGGAAAGCCGCTTGACCTGTAATAGCTAACTGAACCATCTGTAAACGTTGCTCCGCTGTTGCAAGCGGGACATTCGGCTTTAATGGAGGAGTCGCAGTAGGAATAAACCATACTTCATCTAAGGACGCCGCTTCCATAGCTGAGCTTGCTGCAATCAGATGACCATTATGAATGGGGTCAAATGTCCCACCCATTATGCCAACTTTACGCATTATGCTACCTCCGATCACTTTGTTAACTTAATATTACTATCTTGGAAGAACAATTGTTTTGTAATCAACCGATTCCTTGTATAGCACTATCGTTTTACCGATAACTTGAACTAGTTCAGTGCCTGAAGCTGCTGAAATCTCTTGACCGATTTCTTTGGCATCATCATCGCAGTTATTCAATACTGAAATTTTAATTAACTCTCTCTTTTCAATCGCTTCTTCAATATGGCGAACAAGATTTTCGTTCGTTCCACCTTTACCGATTTGGAAGATGGGAGTTAGATGATGCGCTAATGAACGCAAATGACGCTTTTGTTTTCCTGTTAACATAAATAATAACCTCTTTCGTATTGTAAATATTCAAAAAGCGAGCTTTCGATGGAAGGCATATTCGACGTCGGATCAACTACAGTGCGTTACATCGTGATCACAGTCGGCGAGTTTGAACTACCTTATAATGAAAGTTCAAAATCGTTGGCTGTCAGCACCGAGAAGATGGAGCGTTACTTGAGAAAAGCGGAAGCGCAAGTGTACGTTATTGGTACACGCGAACCGTACTTTCCAAGTAGCGCTGCATATTCGATGTCGGATCAACTACAGTGCGTTACATCGTGATCACAGTCGGCGAGTTTGAACTACCTCTACTGTAATACCGCGAGGACAGTCTCACGCATCGCTTCAACTGGTGCAGTCTGCCCCGTCCAGTATTCAAATGCAAATGCACCTTGGTAGATGAACATCCCTAGGCCACCATGAGCGATACAGCCATGCTGCTCCGCTTCAAGTAAAAATTGAGTTTTCAACGGGTTATAAATAAGATCACTTGCTACTGCCCCAAACTTCATCCAATGTCCTGCAATTGGCGTTTCATCAGGATGCGGATACATGCCAACAGACGTCGTATTAATTACAATATCTGCATCATTGCATAACTGTTCCAGCTCAGCTTGTCCAGCTGCTAGCAACGGTACATTGCTTTGCAATGAAGCAACTAATTCCTTCGCTTTTGCAACGGTACGATTGATAACATATATAGATGAAGGATTTTCTTGAAGTAGTGCATATATAATACCTCTAGCTGCACCGCCCGCTCCAACTACAACAATCTTCTTATTAGTAATATTAGCTACTGCTTCTTCCTTCAACGATCGAACATAGCCGATTCCATCAGTGTTATAACCGATCAATCGACCATTGCGATTAACAACGGTATTAACAGCACCTAAGTTCAACGCATCGGCATCGATCTCATCGATCAATTCCATCACATGTAGCTTGTGCGGGATCGTTACATTCATACCTAATATACCAAGCTCTCGCACAGCCTGTACGAATTGAGGCAATTGGTCTGGTGCTACTTGAAATGCTCCATAAGTGGCATCAATCGAACATTCTTCAAATGCTCGATTGAGCATGAGCGGAGACTTCGATTGCTTTATAGGATCACCGATTACACAATATAACGCCTTACTGCTATGAGCCTGCTGCCATTGCAATAATTGTTGTACAACGTCCAAAACGATCACCTCATCTGCATCTGTTACTGCTAGATCATTGAATCACGTAAAATCACTTTTATTCCTTTGGGAGCATAAATATCAAGTAACGCACCGCTATCGCTATTAACTTGAATCCAGCCTAACCCAGAAATATAAACATCATTATACTGTCCGCGTTTGACACGTAAAGTATGTCTTGTCCATGCCGGAATGTCAGCGAGTTCCTCGCGACTTGGACCACCTAGCAATTCACCTTGATGTTGTTCATATAGTTCATCAGCACGCTCTAACTTAGTACGATGAATGTTAAGGGCATTAGATATATAGAAGGTAAATGATTGACGCTCACCTTCCACAAAGTCGAAACGAACAATACTGCCCATGAACAAAGTTTGTCCTTCATTCAATTGATACACAAGCGGCTTGATCGGCTTGTCCGGTAATAACGTTCCTAAGAAGCTACGCGGAACGATTTCAGTTATCCGACTAGCATATACAATTCCTGGCGTATCAACGATCGCATGACCATCATCTAACGGAATTCGAACAGCATCAAGCGTTGTACCTGGATAACGAGAAGTCGTCAATTCTTGAGTCAGATCACTATAATCGGAAATTAGACGATTAATAAGCGTAGACTTACCTACATTCGTTGCACCAACAACGTAGACATCTCGCCCATTGCGATAATTTTCAATTTCTTCAATAACGCGTTCAAATCCGATATTACGCTTCGCACTACAAAGTACAACGTCTACCGTACGTAGTCCTTGTTGCTTTGCTTGCTGTTGCACCCAGTTACGAATACGATTCATATTCATCACTTTAGGAAGAAGATCAATTTTGTTAACGACTAACAACACTTCATTATTGCCAACAAAACGTTGTAATCCAGAAATTAAGCTACCTTCAAAGTCAAAAATATCAACGATATGCACAACTAATGAATTGGTGTCGCCGATACCGCTTAATAGACGTAAAAATTCATCTTGATCAAGCGCTACTGATGATGCTTCATTATAGTTTTTAATACGGAAACAACGCTGACAAATAATTGGTTGCTTCTCTATTGCTGATGCCGGAACAAACCCGATTAATTCTTTATTTTCTG
Organism: Candidatus Paenibacillus intestinavium; assembly: GCA_019113605.1. GTDB lineage: Bacteria > Bacillota > Bacilli > Paenibacillales > Paenibacillaceae > Pristimantibacillus > Pristimantibacillus intestinavium. Next base: position 7,718 of record DXHF01000523.1, on the reverse strand, counting down.
ATTGTATAGCTACACCACAACCAGCACAATGAATTCGACCATCAGACTCATACTTATTACTTTTTTGACTCACTATTTTGTTTCCTCCTCATGCCATAAGCTACGTTTGCGTAATTTCGAGATAACGATCCGTTCAAGTCGACGATTCACTTTCGTCATAACGCCTTCCTCGAGGGGTGCAATTGGTGCAACGAGTACCGTGTGCATCCCCATCCGATTTCCACCGAACACATCTGTCATCATCTGATCACCAATCATTAACGTTTGAGCTGGCTCTAGTTTTAATATGTTTAATGCTTTAACAAACGCGCGTTGCGCTGGTTTTCTCGCTGCATGAATATAGGGAAGCTGCAATGGAGCAGCAAATGTACCGACACGACTATCATTATTATTGGACACAATTACAACCTCGAAACCTATAGCAGCTACTTCTGAAAGCCATTTAACAAGTTCTTCAGTAGCTAGTGGAGAGTGTGCTCCAACTAAAGTGTTATCCAGATCAGTAACAATCCCTCTAATCCCTTGTTCGTAGAGCCGATCCAAAGGAATCTCATATATCGATTGTACTTTCATCTTGGGTAAAAATATTTCAATCATTAAGCGTACTCCTCCAGCTTCATGCTTTATTACGAAACTATAACATACAACGTCATTTTGTTGCAAAACAAAACCCCGCCCACAAGAAAAAACTTGCGGACGGGTGCAAAAGTCAGCATTCATTTGTTACTTCTTCTATTATAATAGAAGAAATAGAGTGAAATGACTACTAAAATTTCAATATTTCATATTATTTTTTAATTGTTTCACGAGACTTTGTACTTCAGATAACTGCTTTCCGTCCATTAGTTCACCACTATAATGGGCTCGTTCATAATATTGTAGTAATTGCTGTAAATCATTACGCCAAGTTACTGATCCAAAGTTCCAGCTTGCTACTGTTTCGCGAAGTGTACTATTACTAGCTTTATCTAGTCCATTTCGATAGCAGTAAGCGAAGAAACTAGTCGTTTCCACAATTATTCTTTCGTTCGTCGAATACTTTCGATATCGAATGCTATTCATAACTGTAATAAGCTCTATTCGATATTTCACAGCCAATATAATCGCTATAGTCGTTAGAAGTGTCAACAACACATAACCGATCCATGCAAGCAATCTACTAGCATTACCATTTCGTGACGAAGCAATATCATCTGAACGTAATGGTGCCTGAGTTGGAGCAAGTACATTGTCTAGCGGATTAATCTCATCATCTACATAAGTATATGGAAAAGCAAAGCCAGGTGTAGGTTCAAAGGCAATCCAGCCATAACCCTCGAAATATACCTCTACCCATGAATGCGCATCAGCGTTACGAACGGTATAAGTACCTGATGTATCTGAATTTTTCATGTATTGCGAATTAGCTAGCTGTTGAAAATTCGGTGTCGCTTGATCGCTCACTCCCGCGGAGAAGCCTTTCACCCAACGTGCAGGAATATCTAATGTGCGAGCCATCATAACCATTGCCGTCGAAAAGTAGTCACAATACCCTTCCTGTAATTCAAATAAAAATTGATCTACGAAATCAGAGCTTGCCCCAGTCAATTTCGTCTCATCTGGCGTATTCGTGTAGTTGTACGATGATTTCAGATACTGTTCTAGCAGTAAAACCTTCTCATAATCATTATTCGCTGTCGCCGTCACGTCTTTGGCTAATTGCATAACTCGCTCAGGAAATAATTCTGGAATAGAGGTATAAGCTTGCATCGCGCGCTCATCAGCTATCGCGGCCGTCGCTTCCGTTAATGCTTTATGGTCAATGACAATAACTTCCGACTCCACCTCATAAGTAGCAATAGTTGACGCTGCAGTACCATCTCCATATTGCTCGATACGCCAATCGTATGGCTGCCATAATGCACCTTCAAGTACCTCTCCCGGCACGAGCGTCGTAATTTCCGTTACATCAGTTAATTGTTCGGTAAGATTTACTGTATCTTTATATATAACCTCTAATATCTTTGTAGCTTGACCTGCAGCAAATAATACAGGCAGCGGAACCTGCCTAGCAAAGTTATATTGTTGTTCTACGGTAACTGTTTGCGCAAGTGGACGTTCCTCAGCGACAAACGCTTCATGAATCCGGATAATTTCCGTCATACCATCGCTCTCTGACAGATAGGTCATGTTGTACCAGCCTGTACCATCGTAATAATAACGAGACTCACCTCGCCAGTAGCTTTTATGAGTCGTCTTAACGGTCATTACTGGAGAATAATCAAATTCAAAGCTACCACCAAGTTCTTTATCTGTTCTACTGTAGCCTGACGTCATCGAAGTTAATGGCTAGCTATCCATACTCGTACTCGTACTTCTGTTATTACGATTACCCAAACCATTGCCAATCTCTACTTTTTCACCGCGCGATTGCTTCCAAAGCGCATAAGGATCTTCTAGTAATGGTGGTTTAGCAGGCAAATTCATCCCAATGACAAGTAACATTCCGATGACAGTAACTATCGGTACAATAATTGCTAATGGGCGGTGTAATAATAGTTTGAAGCTATTCGAGTTTTTCTGCTGTAAATGCTGAAAATGTAGTAATGTATGCCATATAAGAAACAATACAATGATAACGACAATATGCGGCCATAATTTTAAGGGGGAGAATGAATCTTTCACACATAAAATTAACAGCGAAAACGAAAAAAATATATACAGTCGTTTTTTTGTAATGACCCAGCTACTCAAGATCAGTTGAGCAACAACAACTGCTAGTACAATTACAACAAATGGATGTAGACTTTGCATATAATGCCAAATACGTGGAAATAGCGTTATATCTTCTATAATCGGTACATAACGATGCCTCGTAATGAGCATCGTGATCATAATAATTACTACGAGATCCAGTACATACAGCAGGAATCTCGGTAATCTTAACCTCCCAAAAAAGTGTATAAAACTAATTAATGCTAGTGATAGCCATATAATACTGTAGGTATCCCCCCACCAAAACCCTAGAAAAACAGTAAGCACATTCGCAATCATAATCGCAACGAGTAGCGGAGTCAGACGTTGTAGCCATTCATAATGACCCTTCACATTCATCACGCTCCACTTCCTTCTAAGCTTTCAAATCTTTGCTCCGATTCATCCAGTTCAATAACTCGATATCCTTCTATGCGAAAAGCTCGTATCGCCGCAATCGCCTCTACTTGTTCTGTTGCCGTAGTATAACTTGCAATATAGAACAACGTACAATCAGAACGAATTTGTTTCAGTGTAGCTAATAACGCTGTACTTAATTCGAATGTAACGATAAACAGTACATTATTATCTTGCAAATCTCTCATCCCAGTATGTAGTAACTGACTAAGTGGTTTCGATGCATCCGCATCTACTGTCATCAGATGATTCATCATCCCAACATGATGAGTCATACCAGTACGAGGACTACTATAGAAGTGATTGTCACCTACCGACAATAAACCAATAGCCGAATCACTCTTCAAACTGTACTCTAATATGGAAGCAACCGTAGAGACCGAAATTTCAAATCGTTGCTGCAATCGCTCCTGTTCATTAGATAAGAGCGCTGGTACATAACGATCTAATACGACAACTGATTTTTTCATCGCTTCTCGCTCAAAATCTTTTGATTTCCATGAACCCGTGCGAGCGGTGGCACTCCAATGAATTTTACTTAATCGATCACCATGCATATATTCTCGGACTCCATTTTGTCCAGTAGATTCCTTAGCATATTTAGAAAATGTATTAGATGAATAGATGCCATGATGAGCACGAAGTAATTCTGTCCATTGCTTCGCTGATAATGTTTGTGGAAATACTTGAATCGTGCTGTCAATCTGAATTTCTCTGCCATGTGATTTTAATCCGAATGCATCGTAGCTTAAACATGTCGTTGAAGTAAATGAATATTGTCCCCGTTTCAAATGAGGAATACTATATTGCCACTGACTTTCCTTGCGAAAGCTTGGAACTATCGTCCCTTCATACAGTTGCTTCGTACCATCATGTCGAACTAAGCATTCTCTTACTAGCACATAAGGCGTAAGCATGAAACGAGGGAATTGGGCGCTAAATGTAATTTGTAAGGAATGACCTGCCACAACCTGCGTCTGTTGGCGATGATGTCCCTCATAGCCGATTATGCGATAACCTTGAACATTTCGAACCCCACTCCAATAACCAATGGACAAATAGAGCAGCAATATATTCAATATGCCAAACAGCATAAGTGAAGTTTTTCCACCTTGAAATAAAAAATAGAACAAGCTGCATAAATAGAGAACGATTAAACCAATCCAGTTACGTTTATTATTCATCTTATTGCCCCCTATCTTTGGACAAAAAGTGGTACATCAACAGTAGCCAGTATTTGCTCAAGCACTTGAGTAACATTGACCCCTTGTAGGCGTGCTTCCATACTTAATAACACGCGGTGACCAATAATATGAGAAAATAATAGCTTGATGTCATCGGGAATTACATAATTTCGTTGGTTGAGAAATGCTCTAGCTTTCACTGCTTTTGCAAAAGATATGGAAGCTCTTGGACTTGCTCCAAGCATCAAATAAGGATGATTTCTTGTCGTACCAATAAGCTTGATCATATACCCAGCAACAATATCATCTAGATGCACCTGCTGAACTAATTCACGAATCGCTATCAGCTGTTCTATATCCATTAATGGCTCTAAATGATCAGCGGGATGAATGCGCTTTGTATGTTGAATCATTTTCTGTTCATCCTGTGGCAATGGATAACCAAGACGGAGCTTCAGCATAAATCGATCTAACTGTGCTTCGGGTAATGTGTATGTACCTTCAAATTCAATTGGATTTTGCGTAGCAAGCAAAATAAATGGCTCAGGCAGTTTATGTCCTTCACCGTCAACGGTGACATAACCTTCTTCCATTGCTTCTAATAGAGCAGATTGAGTTTTCGTTGTTGCTCTATTAATCTCATCCGCAAGCAGTACATTCGTATGAACTGGACCGCTGCGAAAAATGAATCGCTGCTCAGCAGGATGGAAAATAGAAAAACCTGTAATGTCTGAAGGTAGTAAGTCGGGGTTACATTGAATTCTGCGGAACTCTCCACCTATCGTATTCGCAAGTGATTTTACAAGCTGCGTTTTACCTGTACCTGGTACATCTTCAAGCAAAATATGTCCTCCAGCAAGGACAGCAATAAGCAATCTTTCAATTTCCGCTTCTTTTCCTACGATAGCTGAACATAATTGATGAAACACTTTATGACATAATTGCATCGCAATTGACGAATTGTCCATAATCTAACCTCCTAAAACTTTTTGTGAGTTTTTCGAGCAAAAAGTTACTTCGTAAGCTACAACTTTTCATGATACCTCTTGTTATTCATCAAGTGAATGAAAAGTAACTTCGTAAGCATTAGCATTAACAAACTTTTATTATCGACTTGGAGTGGTAGACTATGATGTTATTTCCATTATAAATGAAGCCAATAAAGAATCCTATTACTATTAAGTAAATGTACATAAGATTGTAAAAGTTTACAAAAAACATACGATATATTTGGATAATAGTTCTGTTTCTTCTATATAAATATGGACGAGCATTACATTATGAATGTTTCAAACTTTCAACATATTCGTAAATATGTTTTGAGGAAGTTCAAAACATGTCATTAACCCCTGCCGGTGCTTAATGGTTGACGATTCATCCACGCTTTACTTTTCCACCTATGCCTTAGCGGAGAGAACTAATCGCTCGTGGAGAAGCGATAGTGTTCGTTTTTGTCATCGGATTTATACCACTATTCCCTTTACAATAAATCCGATGACAACGGCGATCGGAACAGTGATTTGTTCTCGGAGCGACCTGAGATCGGAACAGCGATTTGTTCTCGGAGCGGCCTCCGATTGGACCAGCGTTTGGTTCTTGGAGCGATCGCCGATTGGTTTGAACCAGCTCTTACAGGCACACATTTGGGCCTTCTTTAATAAACTACATCATCAGACAGTTGCCTAGAAAGGTGCGTGAAATTTTGACACAGCTACATTATTTTTTATCAGGTAATACTTCGCAAGGTTATATAAGTCTCATTCCAGAAACGATAAAACAATTACAATACTTAATCGTAATCGATGGTCCGTTCAGCTCAGAAAACGGTGAAGTTATGGACCGGCTCCACGAACAATTATCGGGCAAGGAACAACTTGAATTACAACTGATTCATCATCCATCATCACCTCTGCAATTACAAGCTATTTTGCTACCACAATATCGACTTGGCATTATTAGTTCTGCTCCCCCAGCATTATTAGAAACAGCGGAATTCAAAGGATCCGTCATCACTTTGAATGTGTATGACTTCTATAATCTTGCAATCATTGATCAGCATCAAGCAGCCATTGATGCACTTGGCGAACAAATCTACAAAAACCATCTGCAAGCTTATCGCAGCTATGAGCAAGCATTAGTCATTCACGATGAATGGGAAAAAATATATATCGATGCAATGGATTATGATATCGCTAATCAATTCGCCGAGCAATTAGCGGATCAATTGTTTCCTACATTAGGAGATCAACCATCTTCAGCTCCGATTCATCGTTTTCTTGGGGCAGCAACGCCCGCTGGTGCTGTTGACTATGTGCCTAATTTAACAGCAGGCTTAGAACGCTATTTTATAAAAGGCAGACCTGGTTCAGGCAAATCAACATTACTCCGTAAACTTGTACAAAAAGGAATCGATCAGCATTACCAGCTTGAAGTGTATCAATGTGGACTGGACCCTAATAGTTTAGATATGGTTATTTGCCGCCAACTAGGCTTTGCAATTTTCGATAGTACCGCACCACATGAATATTTCCCCACAGAACAAAACGATCATATTATTGATATGTATAAGCTTTGTATTTCTTCAGGTACTGATGAAAAGTTTGCAGCTGAGCTACAAGAAATTTCAACTCGCTATAAGCTGCAAATGGCCGAAGGTAATACCGCTTTAGCTTTAGCAAAGCAATTTCAAGTCGAGCGAGCAGCATTAACTAAGCCTGCGCTTAACACGGATGAGCTGCTGCAGCTAGAACAAGTCATCCTGAAAAACATTGAAACGGTCATCGCTGTAGTTGACAAAGATAAATAAGTAAAAAGGCTTCCTCCAACTTACGCGTAAGTTGGAGGAAGCCTACTACTATGTTGTGACGATTATCCTTTGGGACGGACAAATAATGCCGCTAAGAAGGAAAATATAATCGCTGCCGAAATACCTGCACTCGTTACTTTGAATATTCCTGATATAACACCAATCCAGCCTACATCATATAACTCTGTTAGTGCACCATGAACAAGTGCATTACCAAAGCTCGTTATCGGAACCGTTGCTCCTGCTCCTGCGAACTCAACTAATGGCTCATACCACCCAAAGCCATCTACAATTGCTCCTACAACAACTAGTGTTGCCATCGTATGAGCCGGTGTTAATTTGATAACATCAAACATCAATTGCCCGATAACGCATATCGCACCACCAACTACAAATGCCCACAAATAGATCATTTACTCTACCCCCATTCCTTTCAACGCAACAGCATGAGCAATACAAGGGATCGTATCGCCTTGTTGGAAGGAAATCGGTGACATTAACGCCCCTGTTGCCACCATTAACACTCGTTTTAATTTACCTTCTGTAAGTTGTTGCATAATTTGACCGTAAGTAACTAC
>DXHF01000522.1 GCA_019113605.1 Candidatus Paenibacillus intestinavium | reverse complement strand
AGACAATTGTTAAATTACCACAGGGATACGATACGCTTATCGGACAGAAGGGGGTTAATCTGTCAGGAGGCCAGAAGCAGAGGATGAGTATTGCTAGAGCACTAGTTCGCAAGCCGCAAATTTTATTATTAGATGATTGTACAAGTGCACTTGATGTCGAAACTGAAAATAAACTGCTCGCTGCCATTCGTCAGTTAAGCTGTACTGTATTTCTCGTCACACAGAAAATGAGCTCGACAGTTATGGCTGATCGCATTCTTATTATTGACGATGGGAAACTTATTGCGCAAGGGCAACATGATGAACTATTAACACGCTCATCACTGTATCAGAAGATCTATCAATCACAAATGATAGATAGGAGGGAGGACGCATGTCAGAACATCGGCTCAGCACAGTTGATAACTGGAAGATGAAGTTGAAATTATGGAAGCAGCAATTAATGATTCCTTTTCAATATGAATTACCGTCCTCATTACTAGCAAGAGAAGAAGATCATCCTTCCGGTGCCAAAGTGACAAAGCTGAAAGGATTTGGATTAGGCGGCGCACCAGGTCGTGCACCTGCAAAGGCGAAGAAACCAGATCAGATGGTCACAACATTACGCAGAATATGGGGTTATCTCGCCACATATCGAGTTAAGCTAATTGCTGTAATAATTATGATTGTACTTGCTACAGCATTCTCATTATTAGGGCCTTTTCTAGTTGGTTATACGATTGATAATTACATCATAGCTCGTCAAGATGGTTTACTCTATATTCTCGCTATTATGGGGGGAGTATACGGACTACAAGCACTGGTGAATTGGCTGCAAAATATATGGATGATTGAAATCTCACAACAAACGGTATATCGGATGCGTCTTGATCTATTCCATCAATTTCATCGGCTGCCGATTCCCTTTTTTGCTAAGCGCCAGCAAGGTGATCTAATGAGTCGGGCTACAAACGATATTGATAATATAAGTTCGTCTATGAACAGCTCATTTATTCAAATTTGTTCGAGTACACTGATGCTTGTTGGTATTACTATCGTTATGCTGTTCTTAAGTCCAGTTCTTACGCTATTGACGTTCTGTGTTATTCCTTTGATGATCTATGGAATGCGCTGGATATCGGGGCGAACAAGTCGTTTGTTCAGAGTGCAGCAACGTAATCTTGGTGCATTGAATGGATTTGTTGAAGAAACATTATCAGGACAGAAAATTATAAAGTCATTTTCGCAGGAAAATGTAGTGATTTCGCAATTTCAGGAGCGTAATGAAAAAATTCGATTATCAGGTTATTGGGCACAAGTGATTTCTGGATTTATCCCTAAATTAATGAATGGTCTTAATTCGCTAAGCTTTGCGTTAATTGTAGGAGTAGGGGCATTATTAACTTTATGGATAGATACTATAACGGTAGGGATTATCATAATATTTGCAGAGTATGCAAGACAATTCACAAGACCTCTGAACGATCTTGCTAATCAATGGAATACGCTATTATCAGCCATCGCTGGTGCAGAGCGTGTATTTCAAATTCTTGATGAGTCCAAAGAAAATATCGATGAGCAATCAGCTTCAGTTATTGATGAGATAGATGGAAAAGTTACATTTGATAAAGTTAGCTTCGAATATGAAACGGGTAGAAATACGATTTCTAATATTAGCTTTACTGTACAACCAGGAGAAACCGTTGCATTTGTAGGTCCAACGGGAGCTGGGAAGACAACGCTAATCTCTTTACTTTCCAGATTTTATGAGCCAAGTAGTGGTGGCATACTTATTGACGGAAGGCCAATTGCTAGTATAAAGCGTGAAAGTCTTCGTGCCCATATGGCATTTGTACTACAAGATCCGTATTTATTTGAAGGAACGATACTGGACAATATTCGTTATGGACGATTGGATGCTTCTTCAGCTCAAGTAATTGAGGCAGCTAAGCTTGCTAATGCTGATTCCTTTATTATGAGATTGAAGGATGGTTATGAAACTAAGCTGAAATTAGGTGGAGCGGGAATAAGTCAGGGTCAGAAGCAATTGATAGCTATCGCAAGAGCACTGATTGCTAATCCGTCTATTCTTGTACTTGATGAAGCAACGAGCAGTATTGATACGGTAACAGAAATTAAGATACAAGAAGCATTGGAACGATTGATGAAGGGGAGAACATCATTTGTGATTGCCCACCGATTGAATACGATTCGCCAAGCTGATAAAATTATTGTGCTGCAAGAAGGTCAATTACAGCAACAAGGCTCACATGAAGAGTTGCTTCGCGAAGATGGTTTGTATCGTAAGCTTGTGCAGGGACAGATCATATTGGAGGCATAGACTTAGAATTGCATTTCGCGCATTATTAACTAAAAGCGTCGAGTAAGTAGGAAGAATTCTACTTACTCGACGTTTTTTTTAGAACATACTTAGATCATAATGCGCTGAAAGTTTTTCTAACAGTGCAACACCTGCAATGCTGTTGCCTTTACTATTAAGCGCGGGTCCGATAATTCCTATACCAATTGAACCTTGAACTAACGTAAGTATTCCACCGGCCACCCCACTCTTTGCAGGAAGACCAACTTGAATTGCAAATTGCCCTGAAGCGTTATACATTCCACATGTCACCATAAATGATTTGGCGATTTGGACATAACGCTTTGGTACAATCGCTTCACCAGTAATCGGATTCATGCCATTGTATGCAAGAATTAAAGCCATTCTAGATAAGTCCTTACAAGTCACATCAATAGAACAATGATGAAAGTATATATCAAGAACATCATCAACATTATGTTCGAGAACACCATTATCCTTCAAAAAGTATGCCATTGAGCGATTGAGATCAGCAGATTGTAATTCTGACTGATATACCTGTTCATTGTACTGCAGAGATTCATTTTGAGTAGATTTACGGAAAAATTGAAGCACCCGTTCAAGCTTATGTTGTTGTGAATCGCCTTGTATAAGTGAAGAGATTGCAATTGCCCCAGCGTTAATAAGCGGGTTGAAGGGAATACCGGGTTGGACAAGCTCTAGCTTTAACATAGAGTTGAAGCTATCACCTGTCGGTTCCATTCCTACTTTATGAAACACTATTTCTTCACCATTATCCATCAATGCAAGCAATAAGGTGAACACTTTTGAAATACTTTGCATTGTGAATACAGTATTTACATCTCCAACACTAGCTTCATTGCCGTGAGCATCAAGCATATGAATACCTAGGGCGTCTATATTACCTTTTGCTAATTCTGGAATGTAGGAAGCAACTTTGCCATATTGGCATAACTGTTTACTATCATCTACCCATTGAGGTAGATGGCTATCAATATTCGGCAGTAAGTGTTGAAGTTTTGTTGAGTTATCCATGAGAGTGATCTCCTTCAGT
>DXHF01000521.1 GCA_019113605.1 Candidatus Paenibacillus intestinavium | reverse complement strand
GAACTTGGAAAGTACGGTTCGCGTGTACGTAATCATGTACACTTGCGCTTCCGCCTTTCTCAAGTAGCGTCTCAACTGCTCGGCTTTCGAAAGCCTACTTTTTGAACCTCAATTGAACTTTCATTTTCAGGATTTTTGTTACAGCTTAACTAAATTAATTTCAGTACAATGTAAACATACTTACTTCAATTCTACATCTAAGAATAAAAACAACTAACTTAATTGAGAAGGAGCTAATTGTATGAATATTAATTATCTTCACCCTTCTGATCAAATCGTAATGATGATGGAACGTATTTATGGCTATGGGATGACAACAACTTCAGGTGGAAATCTGTCTGTTGTCGATGAGAATGGCGATATGTGGATTACACCAGCAAGTATTGATAAAGGTGAATTAACTAGGCAGGATATTGTGTGCGTGAAGGCTGATGGCACGATCGTCGGCAAACATCGTCCGTCTAGTGAATATCCATTTCATAAATTGATCTATACGAAACGCCCTGATCTGAAAGCCGTTGTACATGCTCATCCACCAGCACTCATTGCATTTAGTATTGTCCGTCAAATCCCGAATGTGAAGCTACTACCACATGATTATCGCATCTGCGGTACAGTAGGAATGGCAGAATACGGACTTCCTGGCAGTATGGATCTCGGCAACAAAATCGCTGATGTTTTTGCAAGTGGTATCAATACGGTTATGCTTGAAAACCACGGTGTTGTCGTTGCTGGTAATGATTTATTTGAAGCTTTCCAACGATTTGAAACGTTGGAGTATTGCGCAAGATTAGAAATTAATGCTCGCCGTATCGGTACACCTTCTGAGCTTGTTTCAACTGTCGATATCGTTGCACATGAGTCAGAACTTGAGGAATTCACACCAACTACGATTACGAGTGAGGAACGCGAAGCACGTCGTGAAATGTGTAAATTAATTCATCGCTCCTACGAGCAGCAGTTATTTACAAGTACACAAGGTACATTCTCGCAACGTTTGGCGGACGGTTCAATCATTACAACACCATTCAATATGGATCGCAAATATTTACAACCTGCTGATCTCGTTCGTATTAAAGACGGTAAGCGTGAAGAAGGAAAAACTCCAAGTCGTTCGATCAAGCTACAGCAAGCGATTTATGATGCTCAACCGCACATTAAATCTATTATTTTGGCACACCCACCGAATATTATGGCATTTGCCATTACAGATGTAGTATTCGATTCACGGATGATTCCTGAAAGCTACATTTTGTTACGTGATATTCCGAAAGTTCCTCATGATGACTTATATACGCGTGAGGAAGATACAGCCAAGTTATTTACACCACAGACTCCGATCGTTATCGGTCAAAACTGCTGTGCTGTCGTTACAGGATCTAGTCTATTAAGTGCATTTGATCGATTAGAAGTAGCAGAATACAGCGCAATGGCTGTTATTGCTGCCAAAGCATTAGGCACTATTATTAATATGGAGCCTGCTCGTATCGATGAGATCGATGTAGCCTTTAAGTTGAAATAATAATTATACGATCTATTACAACTATTATCGTAGCTAGTGGAATTCAAAAAGCTGCCGTCTGCAAAATACAGACGGCAGCTTCAACTAGTTGCCTAACCTTTTTATAATCGTCCTTTACAAAGGGTATATTTTAATACCTGATTCATTTTATTACGGTTCGGTAGTTCCGTTTAACTTCTCGAAGTAAGGAACTAGCCTAGAAGCTAGCTGCTCAAACTGCTGCTGTTCTTCTTGGGACAGCTTCTCTTCATGTTTAACTCCATTTTCATCGGTGATTTTCAGCTTTAATTGCATCAACTGCTTAGTTAACTCCATGTACTCCTTGAATTCATCTTCCGTAAGCTTTCCTTTTACTTCCTGAAGCATTCCTTCAATCTCTTCATAATCTTCCTGTATACCACCGTGCTGTTCAATGATCGCAGAAGAACCGAAAATATCATCGGCCAGATAGGAAGCAGCAAATACTACAGAAGGAATTAGGATTGCTACTGCGATAATGCCTGCCAGCATATGTTTTTTCATGGGAGATCCACCTCTCTTTTCTTTTACATAGTGTTGATAGGACTGGCGGACACGTCCATACAATTCAGGTGGGCAGTTCATTGAATCAGCTGCCTGACGTAGTTCTTCACGCAATTCTTTGTCAATAGACATACACGTCTCCTCCTATCATGTCGAAATGTTTCCTCAGTTCTCTCAGTGCCAAATGATGCCTGGATTTCACTGTGCCAACGGGGATCTGCAGCATATCTGCGATTTCTACCAGAGCATAGTCGTGAAAATAGCGCAAGATGACGACTACACGTAGTTTGTAAGATAACTGACGTACAACGCTGAACAGCTCATGCTGCATTTCGGACTGCAGGACAATTTTGTCCGTCCACTCGAACTGTTCGAAAGTCATCTGTCGGTTTCGTTCAAAAAGGCGAATTCGCCGCCAAGTCTTTCTTTTCCAATCCTGGACTTGGCGTACAGTGATCCCATGCAGCCAATACCGGAACGGTCGGTTCGGGTCGTACGTATGAAACGACCGCCACATGCGCAAGTAAATTTCATTCACAATATCCTCAATGTCCTGCTTGTTGTAGACGAGAAAAGCAACTGTCCGATAGACGTCTTGGTTAGTCGCTTGATAAACAAGCTGAAAGGACGACTCATCGCCCAGCGCTGCTTTTTCAATCCACGAAATTAACTCTTTATCATTCATGGGGGCCCCTCCCTAACATGTTACAACCCTTAATTCGCTCTCACGGAGGAAAAGGTTCAGTAATAGAATAAACTTTTTTGAAGATAGCAGAAACCATGTTCCATTTCTAGTAAACTCATGATGGTCTAGATAATCCCCATCCAGTTTTAATGACGTTAAGTCTGTATCCAAACTACATCCTTTACTTATTCTAGAAGCATCCGGACTTATGTCTGAACCGAAACAAAAAGGACGCTTATAAAAGCCGTCCTTTTCATACTTTGGGACTAGATCCCTAGAAATTGATTATATGCCATATCGGCTTGATTTGCTTGCTATAACATACTGGATTATTAGGTATCACGATGATGCCCGATTACGTGTAGCGGCAATCAGCATAGGAATGGCAATCAGAAGGCTGACAATAACTGGAACAATAGAGCCCTCAAGTCCAAAATCTCCCCCTGTAAGAAGTTCAGCACCTTTCACTTTTACAGTGAACAGACCGGCTGAAGGATGACCGGAAACAGGTATGCCAAACAAACCCTCAAGTGTATTCCAGGCAAAATGTAGTCCCATGGCAAACCAAAGGTTTCGTCGCCACAAGAATGCGGCCCCGAGCAGAATACCCGCTTCTATAGTTATAGCGAACGCACCCCAAAGTGTTGCCCCTGTATTCCCAAGATGAGCAATTCCAAAAAATAGTGAGGTCACAGCTAGTGCGATCCAGTTTCCCGCCAATTTGCTAATGGCCTGCAACATAAGCCCACGGAAGATAAGTTCCTCAATAATTGCTGCGCCTAAAGCTGCTGTAATGGAGGATATTAGAACAACACCTTTATCGCTAGCACTCGCCCATTGAAAGGAGTATCCTCCCATAGCAACAATAATAATAATGGATACTATAATAAAGATTATCCCGATTAGTCCTCCCATGCCAGCTTCAATTACTGCGCGTTTTCTTGATATCTCAGGAACGGACCGACGGGCCAGATATTTCATTGTAAGCTTATAGACCAGAATAGCCACAATGCCCGCCGCCAGTGTCAAAAGAAGGGAAGCAATTCCTTCTGCTTGCTCTGCTAGCTGCCGGAATAATGCATCCACGAGACTAATGCCGATAGCCCCTGCAATCATCCAGATGATTGGAAAGCTCCAAAAACGACTCCATCTACTTAATTCCTCGCCATTCTGCTGCTTTTCTTCATGTACAGACATTTTTTCCATGTCTTGTTTCAGCTCCTCTACTACTTGATAGTTATGAGTATAGGTTGAAAAAGTCATAAAGAGAAAGTGCGCTTTTGTCATTATTTAGTCATATGACATGCCAAAAAAGCTAGCAACAATAATAAGTTGCCAGCTTCTTGAATATCGGCTTCTTAGTGATCCATAATTCCCGAATCGCGGGCTTTACGGGTGGCCTCTCGCCTTCCCCTCACATTAAGCTTCGAATAAATTGTTGATATGTAATTTTTAACCGTTCCTTCACTAAGAAATAGCGCCTCGGCAATGTCTTGATTGCGCATACCGGAAGCCAGCTTATGCAACACTTCAATTTCACGGACGCTCAGCCCGTATTCATTACTTTTCGTGGCAGTCGTATTGTTCATACTTTTAATCATTTTATTCGCCATCTCCTGCGTGATTAAGGTCCCTCCCGCATGAACCACCCGTATGCCTGCAGCCAGATCCTTCGGATGAATAGCTTTGAGCAGATAACCCTCTGCTCCATAGCTTAATGCCGCCAACACATATTCTACTTCCCGATAGGAGGTCAGTATAATAACTTTGATTACAGGCAGCCGCTCTTTAATCAAAGCCGTTGCAGCAACGCCGTCCATAATTGGCATATTGATATCCATCAGCACAATATCCGGCTGAAACTGCTCACAGACTTTAATGGCTTCTTCCCCATTCCTCGCTAACCCGACAATGTCAAAATCCTCTTCCAAGGATAGTACGATATGCAGACTCTCCAGAATTAATTCCTGATCATCGACAAGCAGCACTTTAATTTTCGTCATAAATCATCACTCCTTTCAGCGGAATTTCACATCTGACTTCAGTGATCGCTACAGTTCCTCCCTCAGATGACACGAACAGACTGCCTCCCAGCCGCTCAATCCGATGTTTCATAGTAGTCAAGCCGAAGCCATACTCCAGCTTATCAATCGGTTTGCCGTTATTTCGAACGAATAATTGCATTGTGTACTCGGAAAATCGAAGCTCCAGTTGCAGATGAGACGCTTTTCCATGTTTTAGTGCGTTCGTAAAAGATTCCTGAATGACCCGAAGGATCGCTTGTCGCACTTCAAAGCGTATCGGCTGCTCTGTTCCCAGCAGACTCAAAGTCAGGTCCGTTCCAGTGTGCTCCCGAAAACTGTCCACAAGCTCTTCAACCTGACTTGTAAGACTCGACTCCTCTTCTTCCCCCATCTCGTGGACAATGTTTCTCATTTCGTCCAGATTTTTCTCAGCTAATGTCCTCAAACGAATTAACCGCTCCTTGACCTCGGCAGGCTTGTGATCCCAAAGGGCAATAGAAGCATCAAGGCTCATAATGAGTGAGATAAAGGAGTGCCCTAATGTATCGTGAAGCTCCTGGGACATACGGTTTCGTTCTTCAAGCAAAGTCATCTTCTCGATCTCAGCAGCGTAGTGGGTTAACAGCTTATTTTGCTGCTCCACTTCGGCCACCAGTTCATTCTTCTGATAATACGCATTAGCTACGAAGCTTGCCCATATGCCGATGAAGCAGAACAACAGATTGTCTGCTCCAACACTAAGGGTTTGTTCCCAAGGTAATCTTAAGTAAGACTGAAAGAAAAAAGGAACTATAGCAACTGCCGGAATGATCCAGAGCGTCTGCTTAGTCAATAAGTACCCCATTGTAAGACTAGGCAGTAAATAGTCCGCTTTTGAAGTCAGATCCGGAAAGATAACAGAATTCACATAATAAGAACCGCCTAGCAATAGCTCTAGTATGCAAAACCAAGTCTTGTTCATCCGCCGCCCAGGAAACCAGAATATCATAGGGACGACAAGTGCTGCCACCAGCCAGATGACGTTTAATAACGTTCGACTCGAAAGGTCACTTTCTATAACAACCCGGGACGCCAGCAAAATATAATGGTAAGACCGAAGAGCGAATATGCCCCAATCCATGAAAGATAATATTTTTTTCAAATCGTCATCCTACTTTTCTAGTAAAATACAGCAGCACCAGTGAATCAAGTGTATCCTACGATTACCATTTCATTAAATCCGAAGAAATCGCTCTAACTCCAATAGCTCCTGCTTCATCTGTAACCCACCACGAAAGCCCGTTAATTGACCATTTGAGCCAATTACGCGATGACAAGGAATGACAATAAGTATCGGATTTTTCCCAATTGCTGTTCCGACTGCTCGTGCTGCTGTAGGCTTGCCTAATTGATTGGCAATATGCTGATAGGTAACCGTATCACCGTACGGTATACGTTGTAGTTCGTTCCAAACTCGCCGTTGAAAATCTGTTCCACGCATGTCGAAGGGTAATGAAAATTGTCTAATTTCACCCTTCCAATATAATTGTAGCTGCGCAATATACGGAGCTAATCGCTCATCATTTTCGATAAGCTCGGATTGCTTCGCATGAGATTTACCCCATGTAATTAGATCGTCCAGCTCCCTATTAGGTGAGCCTATATAACAGATACCTAGCTCAGTTGCTGCGACAACGTATCGCTTGTCCTGCTGCTGTAACCAT
>DXHF01000520.1 GCA_019113605.1 Candidatus Paenibacillus intestinavium | reverse complement strand
TAGCCATCTATACGAACGAACGAATGAATCTCAAAGTGGGCAAAATTCAGTCAGTCACTGTACATCAAAGGTGAAGGCTAAATGTTTTTGCTCATTTTGAGGTTGATCCGTGTAAGTAACCGTCGCAGTTGCGACCCAACGTCCAGGCATAACTGGAATACCTTCTCCGTAATAGATACCATGCTCATCAGCTACCATCGTGAAATGAACAGTGCCACAATCCATCGATAACATATTGAGCGCTACAGTAACGTACGTTTGTGCAGGGAATGACTTAACTTGATCTATTCGTTCTTGTTCACTAACGGTTGAATTCAACTCAGGTAGGAGCCTCAATGAGAAGGTGCTCGCAGTTAACGCCCGTGCATTATTATCCCTGATTTGAAATTGTAATGTTCCAAATGATGTATGAACGGAAGCCAGTTCATTATGAAATGGTTGATCCTGTAATTGAGTTTTTTGTGTCACAATATAGCTATATCCGACCCCGAATACTAATACGAGGATAAGCAAGGCAAACAGTCTTGTTTTCCATATGGTCACGAGATTACCCCCAAAACTATTAATTACCGCCTGTTAAACAATATAATATTCATTGAAGCTGAAAGTAAGTATCGAATATCGCAAGTAGTATCAAGTTACAGTAAGGAGATCGTCAAGTTACGCTTAAGCTTCGATATCATTATTATTAAGCAAAAATAACAGTTACTAAGTTATATGTAAGGTTGCTTGTTTCTTATGCATAGGTGACATCATATAGTAACATCGTGTATAGTAAGACAGTAAACTAATTGAATAGCGTGTACTTAGGTTCTATGCTGCATATTGCATCATAGATGAAAAGGGAAGCTGGTGAAATTCCAGCGCGGACCCGCCACTGTAAGAATGGATATACGATGTATATCAAAGTAATATTAACTGTCACTAGATTGCAATGATCTGGGAAGACGATATTACAATTCATTCGAGTCAGGAGACCTGCCTAAGGAAAGTACAAGCATATTCCTACGTGGACTTAGGAGGTGTTGGATAGACTTAGATGATAGGTATATATCATTTAAGTGCAGGCGTCTCCAACATTGGAGAACGCTTTATTTTGTTGTACATGTATTTGAAAATGAATGAAGACAAAGGGGAATGGAAAACAAATGAATTCGAAGATGAAGCAAGTTTTTCAAAGTAAAAAAATTGTACTTGTAATGATGCTAGTTATGATGTTGGCACTTACTGCATGTGGCGGTAATAACGGAGCAAACGGTAACAATGAGAATCAAGTAGCTAACAATCAAAATCAAGCTATCGTTGAAGATACAACAGGGAATCAAGGTTCGGCATCTGTCTATCCGATAACAGTAACGGATTCAAGTAATACAGAAGTAACCCTTACCGAAAGTCCCAAAGCAATCGTATCCATCGTGCCAAGTGAAACAGAAATTTTGTTTGCTATCGGCTTAGGAGATAAAGTTGTAGGTGTGGATGAGTATAGTAATTATCCTGAAGCAACAGCTGATATTGAAAAAGTAGGAGATTACATTACGAATATTGAAGCAGTAATGGCATTGGAGCCTGATATCGTACTAGCTTCATCTAGTATGAATGGAGAAGCAATTACGAAGTTGCGTGAGCTAGGCATTGTCGTGTACACCTCCGATCCATTAACATACGACGAAGTAGTTGATCATATTCAACAATTAGGAGTTTTATTAGACGCACAAGCGCAATCTAGTGAGGTTGCAGCTGAGATGAATAAGGTCAAAGACGACATCGTTGCTAAAGTAGCAAATGCTGAAGTGCGTAAAGTATACCTAGAGTTTGACACCGGATATACTATGGGTTCTGGCACATTTTTAAATGATCTTGTAACGATTGCTGGCGGTATTAATGTAGCTAACGGCCAACCAGGTTGGTTCGAAGTTGATGCTGAAGCAGTTATTATTGAAAATCCAGCAGTTATTATTTATCCTGATTTTGGAGAGGAGCAAAGCTCTATTCTAGCAGGTATTCAGGCGCGCCCTGGTTGGGATGCGATTGATGCTGTGAAAAATAATGAAATGGTTATGGTTTCGAATGATCCCTTAGTTCGTGTAGGTCCACGTGTATCACAAGGATTATCTGAAATTGCAGCTGCCATTCATCCAGAGCTATTTCAATAAATATGAATAAGAAACTAATCGGATATGGAGGAGCAGCAATGCTCCTTCTTTTTATAACAATTATTACAGCGATCACCATCGGTTCATCAGGGATCTCATTGGCTGATGTGTGGGGGATATTGTGGCATTCACTACCTTTTAATGATGATGCACAGTTGTATTATTCGAATGGCGAGATCGCAATCGTCACGCAAATTCGGCTTTCTCGTGTTTTACTTGCAGCTTTAGTTGGTGCATGTTTAGCATTGGCAGGAGTCGGTTTCCAAGGAGTTCTTCGCAACCCATTAGCAGATCCCTATACACTTGGTGTCGCTTCAGGAAGTTCCGTAGGTGCTGCATTTATAATATTAATGGGATATCAAATGCTACTAGGTTTATGGACCATTCCACTTGTTGCTTTTGGGACAGGAATTGTTACTCTATTTGGAGTTATTGCACTCGCCAAAA
Source organism: Candidatus Paenibacillus intestinavium (assembly GCA_019113605.1). GTDB lineage: Bacteria > Bacillota > Bacilli > Paenibacillales > Paenibacillaceae > Pristimantibacillus > Pristimantibacillus intestinavium. The sequence goes on along the minus strand of DXHF01000520.1, from coordinate 2,690 downwards.
CTCAAGGATCGATGCAGATTCAGACACTTGTATTAGCTGGAGTAATTATACAATCGTTTCTAGGATCATTTGTATCATTGATGGTATCAATGTCGGAAGGCGTAGTAAATCAAATATTGTTCTGGATTATGGGTTCAATTTCGATGAAAAGTTGGGAACATGTCTATATTCTTTTCCCGTTTCTCATCATTACATTGCCGATTCTTATGTACTTTGGTCAAATATTGAATCTATTGGCTCTTGGCGAACGAGAAGCTGCATATATGGGTGTCAATGTTGAGCGTAGTAAAATCATCGTACTTATTCTTTGTACATTATTAACAGCTGCCGCTGTATCTGTGTCTGGCGTCATCGGTTTTGTGGGGCTTGTCGTACCTCATTTATTAAGATTGATGGTAGGTCCTGATTATCGCATACTTATCCCGCTATCTGCTATTGGTGGCGGTATTTATATGATTATGGCAGATACGGTTGCCCGAATAGCGCTAAGTCCTAAGGAATTGCCACTCGGTGTTGTTACTGCATTAATTGGTGCGCCAATTTTCACTTATCTATTGACTAAAAAAAAGCATAAGGAAGGCGGTATTCAATCCTTATGATTAAAGTGGAATCAATAAGTTATCGTTATGAAGCAATCGATATTTTTCAAAATGTGAACTACACCTTTGAAATGAATCAATTTTATGGCATCATTGGTCCAAATGGTGCGGGCAAGTCAACGTTACTCCAACTGCTTGCGGGGATTAGAAAACCAACAACCGGTTCTGTTCTGTTTCAAGAGCAACCGATTCACCGCTATCCACGTAAACTAATTGCTCAGAAGATTGCTGTGTTGCAACAGGGCGGTCTTCCACCTCTCGGTTTTTCCGTACGTGAAGTTATTGAGATGGGCCGATTTCCTTATCAGAGTTGGCTTGGTAGTGAGAAGCATAATGTAGATGATATGATTGATGAGGCCATACAATTAACGGGATTAACTAATCTTGCTCATCGTAAATTAGATCAGCTAAGCGGCGGTGAGCGTCAGCGTGTCGCGCTAGCCAAATTAATAGTACAACAGCCTGAGATTATATTGTTAGACGAGCCGACAACTTATCTAGATATTGGTTACCAACAAATTATTATGGATGTTGTGAAAAGCTGGCAGCAGCAACAGCAATTATTAGTTATCGCTGTTATGCATGATCTGAATGTAGCTGCATTGTATTGTGATCAGTTACTAGCTTTGCACAATGGACAAATCATAGCTTCAGGCACACCAGAGCAAGTGCTCACAACAGAAAGAATGCAAGAAATGTATCATGCATCTACCGTTATCATTCAGCATCCAGTTAATCAGTCACCACAACTATTATTAACGCCAATTAAAGGAGAATGATTATTAATGGAAAAGTGGACAGAACAACAATTACAGCAATATATTTCACAAATTCAATTACCAGATGAAGAAATGGCTCAGCAAGCAAGGGAACACTCGGATCAATTAACAAAACCTCCTGGAAGTCTAGGAAAGCTTGAAGTCATTGCGGCTCAACTTGCTGCGATTACAGGAAAGCTTTGGCCTGATCTTAGTAAGCGTACTATTATCATTATGGCTGGGGATCATGGTGTTTGTGATGAAGGAGTTAGCGCCTTTCCACAATCGGTTACTCCACAAATGGTTCATAATTTCTTACAGGGTGGGGCAGCAGTTAATGTGCTTGCTAGGGGTGCACATGCAAATGTTGTCTGTGTAGATATTGGAGTGGCGTCAGAGCTTGAACATCCTCAATTACGTTCTCACAAAATCAGATACGGCACAGCAAATATTGCGCAGGGTGCTGCAATGTCACGTGAGGAAGCAATTGAGGCTATTCAAGTTGGGATCGAAGTGGTAAAGGAGCAATATGGACAAGGCGTGCGGATGTTTGCTACTGGCGAGATGGGCATCGGCAATACGACAGCTAGTGCTGCTATTGTAGCTGTACTAGCTAAGCTAGATGCTACTGCTGCAGCGGGTAGAGGAACAGGTATTAATGATGCGATGCTTCTACATAAAATTCAGATTATCGAACAAGCGATTGCAGTCAACACACCGAGTGAGCAGGACCCGCTAGATGTTCTTGCGAAAATTGGTGGCCTAGAAATTGCAGGACTAGTTGGTGTAATGATCGGCGCCGCTAGACATCGTTGTCCAGTCATTATTGATGGATATATTTCAACTGCTGCTGCGCTAGTAGCTGCGAAGTTAAGTGCTAATGCTGCACGATATATGATTGCATCACATCAATCACAAGAGCAAGGTCATGTTCATGCGCTTGCATCTATTGGTCTACAGCCGATGATTCAATTAGATTTGCGTGTTGGAGAAGGAACTGGAGCAGTATTATGCTTCCATTTTATCGATGCTGCATTGAGTCTGATGAAGGAGATGGCGACCTTCACTAGTGCAGGGATTGATGGTAGAGATGACTAGTCGGAATGGGAAGGATTGAATAGATGATTACACTGGTTACAGGCGGCGCACGTAGTGGAAAAAGCCAATTTGCTGAGCAATTTGCAGCCTCTATATCAACCAATGGCATGTACATCGCGACCGCGCAAGCATTTGACCAAGAGATGCGCGAGCGTATTGCACTGCATCGCACACAACGCGACAATGAATCGTTTCATTGGGAAACATGGGAAGCTCCATTGCAGCTTATTCATTG
>DXHF01000519.1 GCA_019113605.1 Candidatus Paenibacillus intestinavium | reverse complement strand
CTAACATTCTGGACACGCCCTACATAGCTAGAAATGGGAAACTCAATCCCCTTACCTGCCTATTTTATATGATCATATCTTTATAAACTGTTCATTAAGCTCGCTTGATCGTGAACTCGAAGCTCAAGTTTTGATTCGCTTGAATCAAATACTCATTATGAACTGGAGCACCCCAGCTATCGTCTCCGCCAACACCCATTTGTTTGCCTGCTACCGTTACAACTGTGTAGTGAACATTCGGCAATTCATAATGATGTGCAGCACTTTCAAGTTCGAAAGCAGTGTACGGTGAAATATTACATTCCACAGGTGCATTTGCTGGTGAAGTTAACTTAATACCTTGTCCAAGCTTATTCGTTACTGCTACACGACGTACCCCTGTACGGTTACCTGATTCTTGAGGAACAACATATGCTGACACATTGTCTTTCGCTTCATTACTGAACGTCATTAGACGAGCTCCGAAAGCACGGTCAATATAGTTTTCTTCTGGTCCCATCGCATACCAATCTAGTTGATCGTAATCTGCTGGAACTTTAAAGGATAATGCGAAGATCGGAAGTTTTGGTAAGTTTTCTGCACCAAAGTATTCTGATTTCACATGGATTGCTCCACCTTCTGTTACTGTATAAGCAACCGTTACCGTTACTGCATCGCTAATATTTAGCTTGTACGTATATTTTACTGTTACAGCAGTTTCCGTTTCAATAAGCTCAAGATTAACGCATTTACGAGTTAAGCTCGCAGCAAACCAAGCACCTGACTCAAAGCCTTGAGCAAAGCCTTTATCATTATCCGTCATTGCTCTCCAGAACAATGGCGCTGGTTGACTAGCAATCATCTCACGACCAGCATAGTTAACTGAAATCAGTGTACCTGCCTGCTTCGAGAACATAATGCTAAAGTCTCTACCATGAACACCAATATTGACATCGCCTTCCGCTACGCGGAATGTACGTTTCGTTGGTACCACTTTTTCTGCTTCAACAATAAAGATATGTTGACCGAAAGCAACCTCATGTCCTGCTTCAGCCCAAAGTGTAGCCTCCTTCAAATTCAAAGAAGCTGTTACTGTATACTCGCCTGCTTCTAACTCTGTATAGAAATCTACAGGTATATAAGCCTCAGTACCTGCTGCTACATCAACATCCATTGCGATATCTTCAACAAGCTCTCCATTATGATGAAGTGCAATAACAAGCTCATAATCTTCAGTACCAATAAACAAATTCTCATTGGCAATGTTAACACCATTCGCATCAGCTGTTAATTTCATATTTTGGTACAAGTATTTCACTTCTTGCATTTTCGGTGATTCTTGACGATCTACATAAACAATTCCATTTGTACAGAAGTTGTAATCGGTCGAACGATCATCAAAGTCTCCACCATAAGCAAGGAATTCCTTACCATATCGATCTTCCTTCACAATCACTTGATCGATGTAATCCCAGATAAATCCACCTTGATACATCTCATATTTATTTTCAAGCTCCGTATATTTGTGCATACCACCAACAGAGTTACCCATCGCATGCATATATTCACAGCTAATATAAGGCTTATCAGGATTATCGTTCAAGTATGCTTCAATATCAACCGGTTTGGCATACATACGACTTTCCATATCACTTGTATCATTGTACTTACGGTTATGGAATACTCCTTCATAATGGACAAGACGAGATGGATCTACACTACGGAAATAGTTTGAAACGTTCAACAATACTTCACCAGCGTACGCTTCATTACCTACAGACCAGATGAGGATTGATGGGTGATTCTTATCACGTTCGACCATCGAAATCGCACGATCCATAACGATATCTTGCCATTCTTGCTTGTTTTCAGGAACGTTCCAAGAAGGTTCAACTGCACCCATTTTTTGCCAAGATCCATGTGTTTCAAGATTCATCTCATCAATAAGATAGACACCATATTCATCACAAAGATGATACCAAAGTGATTGGTTAGGATAATGCGAAGTACGAACCGCATTCAAATTGTTTTGCTTAATCGTTCTAATATCCATTAGCATATCTTCATCCGTAATAGCACGTCCACGACGACTATTGAATTCATGACGGTTAACACCCTTGAATACAATACGTTTACCATTGATATGCATGACTTTATTAATCATCTCAAAACGGCGGAAACCAACGCGATAAGTCACGGCTTCAACTAGCTCACCTTGCTCATCGGATATGATAACGAAAAGCTCATATAGATAAGGAGACTCTGCACTCCAAGGGTTAACTTCACCAGCATCTAGCTTAACAGTTACTTTGTTAGCTGAACTTAAAATAGAATTTGTTTCGGCAGCTTGTGAACCACTCGCATCATATAATTGCATAGCAACCGTGTAAGCTTTATCACCTTGAATCGTAAGATCTACAGATAAATCACCCTTAGTATACGTATCATCAAGATCGGCATGGATAAACATATCCTGCACGTGAATTTCGGGAGTAGCATACAAGTATACATCACGGAAAATACCTGAGAAGCGCCAGAAATCTTGATCCTCTAGCCAGCTACCTGTACTGCGTTGATATACTTCCACCGCTAGTTTGTTTTCACCATCAATTAAGTAAGGTGTTAATTCAAATTCCGATGGTGTAAAGCTATCTTCGCTATATCCAACAAATTGACCGTTCAGCCATACGTAAAACGCTGACTCCACACCTTGGAAAGAGATATATGTTTTTTTATCTTTCATTGCTGAAGGAACATTGAAATAAGTAATATAACTGCCAACAGGATTATCGTTCATTGCAACCGCAGGTGGTCTAAGTTCATGCTGACCATCCCATGGATACATCGTATTTACATATTGCGGTTTACCATGTCCTTGTAGTTGAATATGACCAGGTACTTCAATATAGCCCCAGCTAGAGCTATCATGATTACTTTCAAAAAATGTTGCAGGACGATCTACAGGGTTTGGCGAGTATTGAAATTTCCAGTCTCCATTTAATGAATGACGTAATGCCATCGGAGCCCTCTGCATCGCTTCATCAAACGTTTCATAATAGTTGTGATCAGAATGTGCTTGTACACGATTGACGGCAAATACTGCTGTGTCCGTTAACCAAGCTAGTTGTGGTGTAATTGTTGTCATGAAATAAACCCTCCAATTCATAATGTAAAAGCCAGATAATGCCCACGAGGAACATTGTCTGGCTTAGATAGATCATGTTATTTCACAGAACCTGTCATACCTGCCACGAAATGCTTCTGCATAAAGAAGAACACAAGTGCTGTAGGAATTGTAGAAATAACAACCGCAGTCATAATAATACCATAATCAGGTGTATAACTCGAACCTAGATTGGATATTAACATCGGTACTGTTCTTTTCTCTGGTGACTGTAGAACAATCAACGGCCATAGATAGTTGTTCCAGCTTGACATAAATGTGATAATACCAGCTGCTGCATATGTTGTTTTCATTGTAGGCATAAAAACTCTTATGAACAAGCCTAATTCTGTTAATCCATCGATACGTCCTGCTTCCAGAAGATCTCTCGGAAACATTTTCGCATTTTGACGGAAGAAGAATATTAGAAATGCTGTTGTCATTGTTGGCAAAACAACACCTGCCAATGTGTCTACACCAATAGCTGGCGCAACTGAAGATACTTTCGCGAACATTTGGAATAATGGTACCATAATCGCTGCAAAAGGAATCATCATCGACGCTAACATAAGTGAGAACACTCTATCTTTTGCTTTCGTACGGAATACTTCAAAACCATATCCAGCTAATGATGCAATGATTAATGCTAATATCGTTGTAGTTATCGATATTTTTGCAGAGTTCCATAATGCAGGTCCAATATCAACTGTCGCAAATAAGTTTTTAATATTTTCAAAAAGATGTGTTCCTGGAAGCATTGTTCCTTTTGTTACATCTTTAGATTCATTCGTTGCACTAATAATCATCCAAATAAATGGGAAGATCGCGACGATTGATGCAATGATTAAAAACGAATACATTGAAATTTGTTTTAGCTTATTCATTTGTCATCACCTGCCAATTTGAACTGCAAGATTGCTAATATGATTATTATAATCACGATGGAATAAGATACCGTCGCTGCATAACCAAAGTCTGAAGAATATTTGAATGATAAATTATAAATGTATTGAGAAATCGACAATGTACTATTACCAGGACCGCCTTTTGTTATGTTCACGACCTCATCAAATAGCTGTAATGTACCTATTGTCGATGTAATTGACGTAAATAATATAATCGGTTTAAGCAATGGAATTGTAATACCAAAAAATTGTCTAGTTGCAGAAGCACCATCAATACGTGCTGCTTCATAAATGGAATTATCAATATTTTGCAATGAGGATAAGTAGAAAATCATATTGTAACCTGTCCAACGCCAAGTTATTGCGATAATAATCGTTACTTTCGCCCAGAAAGGATCAGTAATCCATTCGATTGGGGCATTAAGTACATGTACCTTCATTAACATTTTGTTAATTAAACCGTCTGTTGCAAATAAGTATTTAAAAATAATGGAGTAAGCTACTAGAGACGTTACCGCAGGCAAGAACATTGCTGTACGGAAAAAACCTTTGAATTTCAAAGTGCTGCTATTCAGTAGCACCGAGATAAATAGTGCAAACAGAATCATAACCGGCACTTGAATAATTAAGTAGATCATTGTGTTAAATAAGGCTGCTTTAAAAGTTGTATCACTAAATAATCTGATATAGTTGTCAAAACCAACAAACTCAAGATTCATACCATTACCTGATTTGAATGATAATATAAAAGCTTGGATCATCGGATAGAAGTAGAAAATGACAATCATAATACATGCGACACTTATAAAAGCCCATCCTGTAAGATTCGCTTTTGCTTGAGAACCCATGCCCTTCTTAGTTGCTTCCACTTAGATAGCCCCTTTCTTCACTGTTCCAAAAACATTAGATTCTCCCGTCCCCTGTCAGATATAGAACAGTCGATCAGAAGAATCTATTGTTAATGTTATTTACTCTAAGAAATAATTTTACTTACGAATTTGTGAGTCAGCTTGTGTTTGAGCGTTACTCAATGCTTTAGAAAGCTCAGTACCGTTCATGTAGTTTTGCATTTCAACTACTAAAATATCTTCAATTGCATATGTGTGCATACCATAGTTTACATTTGGAATTTGCTCTGTCCAAGCAGCAAGATCAGAAATTGCTTTTTGACCACCGAAGAACTCATCTGCAGTTGTATATGCTTCACCAGTTGCAGCTGCTTTCAATGTACCAATTGCTCCAATATCAGTTACTAATGTTTGGTAAAGTTCTACGCTAGAACCGAAAGTTGCTTTCAAGAATTCAGCAGCAGCTTCTTTGCCATCAACATTCAATACATACCAAGAACTACCACCAAGGTTTGATGCATGAACTGATTCAGCAACATTAGGAAGTGTTGGGAATGGAACTACTGCCCAATTTCCAGATTGTGAAGCTTCAGCTTTGATTGATGCTGTAATCCAGTTACCTGTTGGAACAGAAGCTACATCACCATTGTTGAATGCACCAACAAATTGGCTCCAGTCAGAAATTACTTTTACAATTCCAGCATCCATAATGTTTTTATATGTTTCAAAAGCTTGAGTTAAAGCTGCATTGTCAGCAAGATGTGGTGTAGTACCATCTTCTTGCAAGTACCAAGAACCAGCTGATTGAATCATCATACGGATCAATCCAAGATCATTAGGATCTTGTGTAAGCATTTGTTTACCTGTTTTTTCTTTTACTGCTTTTCCGATTTCAATGTATTGATCCCAAGTAATATCTTGTAGATCTGCTACAGTATAACCAGCTTGCTCTAAGTAATCAGTTCTAACATAAAGACCAGTTACACCTGTATCGAAAGGCACACCGTATTGTTTGCCATCGAAGCTAGTTGGTCCAATTTTGTAATCTGCGAAATCTGCAGCATTGATGAACTCATCAAGTGCAAAGAAAGAATCTGGGTAAGCTTGTAGGAAGCTTTGTGCACGGTAATCTTCGATCAAAACGATCGTAGGAAGAGTTTTTGTAGTCCCAGAGTTAAAACCAGCATTCAATTTTTGAATAATGTCAGCTTGCGCATTTTCAATAACATTGATTGTTACATCTGAGTTTGTCTCAGTATACATTGCCTTAGCTTTTTCCATTGCACCAACGTTGAAAGCTTTGTCCCATGCCCATACTGTAATTTCTTGTTTTCCTGATGGTTGAGTACCAGTATTACCAGCGTTTCCAGTATTCGCATTGTTAGAACAAGCTGTTAGAATCATAAAACTTGCTAACACTACTGTTAATAATTTCTTCATTTTAATTCAGCCCCTTTGTCTTTTCTTTTCTAATGGTTGAAAGCGTTTGCCAGCTAACATTTACATTATATCAACTTCATTTACGCTCTCGTTAGAAATATCTTTGTATGGATTGGTCATATCTATTGTTCCTTAAGGGGCCGAATTTATGAATTATGATTTTTTTTATATTTTGGTATTTTTTTGTGGTGAAATTAATGGCATCGTTATAACAATTCGTGTACCTTGATCTGCCGAGCTAATAATATTTACCCCGTAAGTATCACCATAAAGCAATTCAAGGCGATCATTCACGTTACGAATTCCTATTCCTGAGAAGAAATGACTAGAATGTCGTGTACTCTGCTGCTTTGTATGCATTTTTTGTTCGATACCGATCCCATTATCAACAATTTCACATACAAGATTACTCCCTTCCCGTGAAATCATAACGTATATATACCCATCAGTTCGCCCTTGGAAGGCATGAAAGAAGGCATTCTCGATAAATGGTTGTATAATTAATTTTGGGATCTGATACTCTTTACATTTCTCATCGATGAAATAACTTACATTTATTTGCTCACCATAGCGAATATGATTTATTAATACGTAATTTTTCAAGTTGACTAGTTCATCTTCCACACTTATCGTTTCACTTACATTACCTATCGTATTTTGCAATAACTCAATTAAAGCGTTTATTGTAAGTGCAGCTTTTTCCTTATTACCTTGCTGCACCAAAATTTTTATTGATGCTAATGTATTATAGAGAAAATGTGGGTTAATTTGCATCTGCAATGCTGACAGCTCAGCATTCCGTTGATCCCTCTGTGTCTGAATTAATTGATTAATATAATCATTTAATTCATCAAGCATGTAATTGTAAGCATTTCCTAGTTCATTTATCTCATAACTACCTGATACGGTGAAATAATTTCCAAAATTACGTTTAGTAATTCGAGACATTTGTCTAGCTAATAGTGTTAATGATCTCGTAATTCGGCTAGTAATAATAAATACAATAAATAAAGCGATACAAACAATTAAAGCACAAATAACAGCTACCGTTTTAAAGTTCATCATTTGACTTAAAGCAGCACTTTTGTCAATCGTATTCACAATATACATATCATAAGTTGGCAAATATGTTGCCAACAGAAGATGCTGTTTACCTTCCCTTTTTATTTCCGTCACTTTTACATCATTATTATCCATTTCAATAATATTCGATAATAATTGTCCTTCATTCGTCCCAACTAAAGACTCTCGATTCGACGAAACGACAAGTCCTTCTTTGTCTATTAACAACACATCATTTCCAACGCTTGTGAATCCTGTATAGCTCTTCTTAAATTCTGTTTCTTTGATCGCAAAATATATAACTCCATACTGAAAACCACTTGATCTATCCAACAAAACTTTAGATGCTACAATAACTGCATTTCCTTTTTTATCAGTCTGATCCAAATGATATTGTAGTTTTTTTGGCTCCTGTAATGTTTTTATCGTAATTTCATCGTCTTTCATATCGTAGAAAGCAGTAGGCCAAAATGAATTTTTCGTCTCGTGACGATTCCCATTCATCCCTGATATCATCATCGAAATTGGATAGACTGAAACTGAAGATTGTAATCGATTTATTTCCTGCGAAACGAGATAGTGGCTACGTAATGCTTCTATGGTTGTTTGATTCTCTACAGTTAAAAACCGCTTAATTTCCCCACTATCATTAGCATTACTTGCTGTCATAGAAACAGCATAGTTCATGTTTTCTACACTTGTTTGAATTTGAT
>DXHF01000518.1 GCA_019113605.1 Candidatus Paenibacillus intestinavium | reverse complement strand
CCGACAATCTCTCCACCCTTTATGAACAATGTTTAAATAACCAGAATTTGAATTATGTGACGAAAGATGATGCTCAACTTCAGGTTGTTGCTCATTTGGATTGATATAATCAACAGTGATTTCTCTTTTTCTCTGAAGTTCTGCTTGCTCACTATCATGGAAATTATGATAAGCTGCCTCGTTCATAATATTCCAATACACGGTATAGCGCTGGTGATGTAATTGGTAAAAAGGGATGAGCGTAACTTTCTGATTTCCCGGTTGACCAACTGCAGCCGTTTCAAATTGCAATGGTGCGTTGTCAATCGGTTTTATCCACTCATGAAGATTTTTCGCATCTGTCACTAAAACAGGAACTTCGATTAATGGATGATTATCTAGCTTCATATGATCATCCAATATATCTGTTTCTGGAAAATGCTCTTGTCCTAATGCTCCGGCCAATACAATTGGTCCATACATAATCGCTTGTTTTTGGGGATTGTCGCTCGAAATATATGTATGCAAATCCATCGGAAGTTCTATTTCAACACAATCCCCAGTTTGCCATTCTCGATCAATGGTTACATAGCCATTCTTCGCATGTGTAAATACTTCAGCACCATTGACAGTAGCAGTCACTGTTCCTGCAACCCAATAAGGGACACGAATACGAACGGCTAGTTTCTCATTATGGGCTTCTTTAAATACAAGTTTAGAACGAGTAGACTCTGGGAATGAAGTTTCCTGGCTAATCGTTAGTTGTTTTTCTGACAGCGTTACTTCTGAAGCAATAAATAGATTGACATACAATTGATCTTGCTCTTGATAATAGATATTTCTTGTATAAAGTGCCGGGTTTTCCATTCCAGTACCTGTACAGCACCAGAACGACTCTTCCGGAGAACAATACACTTTAAAATGTCCAGGTTGGGTGGATACAAAGTATGTCGTCATACCTGAATCTGGATCTTGTGATGCTAAAATATGATTATAAAGAGCTCTTTCGTAGTAATCCATATATGTCGAATCATGAGACCAGCGATATAAATACTCCGTCAGCTTCAACATATTATGTGTATTGCAAGTCTCAGCTGATGTAACGCCAAGTTGTTCCTGGCCATTTGGTCCGAAATGCTCGCCAATACTATTCCCACCGATGACATAGGAGCGATAATTCGTTACTTGCTGCCAAAAGAAAACAGCCATCTCTTTGTATTGCTCGTCACCAGTAATATCATACAATCTCGCTGCACCAAGCACTTTCGGTATTTGTGTATTCGCATGCTTACCTTCCAAATCATCAATGGATTGAGAAAGTGGTTGAAGAATTGCCTGATGGCAAAAACGTTTAGCCAGGTCGAGATAGCCTTGATTACCAGTCATGCTATAAAGATCTGCCATCACTTCATTCATACCGCCATGTTCACAAATAAGCATTTGTTCAAACTGTTCAGCAGAAAGTTTGTCTAAGCCTGCCTGTGCCCAATCCGCAAGTTTCACAACAATTTTTAGTGCTTTACCGTCCTCTAAAAGCGTATGGACATCTATTAAGCCCGCATAAATTTTATGGATACTGTACCAAGGAACCCATGAGCCCCCCAAGCTAAAATTATCTACTTGAAAATCTCCAGTAAAAACATTATCAAAACAATTGCGTGAAAAACCGCTGACGTAGCCATCTTCATCATATTTTTGAATCTGTTCTAGTTCATCAATGGCATAGTCAATCTTTTGCTTGAGGTCTTCGTCTTGCGTAACCGCATACATAGCGGCTGCTGCAGAAAGCCAATGACCAATGGAATGACCAGCGATTTCCGTTGATTCCCATCCACCGTATCGAGATTTTTTAGCTATTTGACCAACAGCTTCATAACACGGTGCTAGAAGCCTATCGATATCCAAAAAGAGCAAGTATTCTTTCCCTGTCTCTTCTGATTGCTTAAATAGTCCATTCAGTAACTTGGTAGTGTTAGTCATAGAGTAGTTCTCCTTTATAAAAAATGGTGGCAGATACTGCCACCATTTAGTTATTTATGACTTATGATTCAATTGCTAGCAATGTAACCGATTTAGAAGGCAATGTAATACGTAGATTATGGCCGTCTACTATAAAACCTGTAAACGCAGTTGGTTCAACAACAGTTGGTTCTTCAAACGTATTACGTGCCTCCATTTGCTCTGATGTTAAAATGCGTCCAGCAACATGAATTGGATCTACAATGCCACGTAAGTTTAACGTAAACGTTGCATCAGCGTGATTGTCTAAATTACACAAGCTAATATGAACCTTACCGTCTTTATCTTTAGATGCAGACACACTTACTTGCGGAATAGTAGCCCCGCCACTTGTAATAGAATCTACATTGATATCAACTGCTAATTTTTTAGCATCCTGATGGACTTTATACATTTCAAACACATGATACGTAGGTGTTAGGATCATTTTAGCTCCATCTGTTAAAATCATCGCTTGTAAAACGTTAACCGTCTGAGCAATATTTGCCATTTGTACGCGATCACAATGATTATTAAAGATGTTCAATGATACACCTGCAACGAGCGCATCACGAATGGTATTTTGCTGATAAAGAAAACCTGGATTCGTGCCTGGCTCTGCATCAAACCATGTACCCCACTCATCAATAATCATACCCACTCGCTTACCAGGATCATATTTATCCATAATGTTACTATGTTTTCTAATTAACTCATCTGTATGAAGTACTCTTTGCATCGTGATTGCCCATTCATCTTCAGTGAAATCAGTTGCCGAACCTTTGCCTGTCCAAAAATCACCTGGAATTGTGTAATAGTGAATGCTCAAACCATCCATCATATGGCCTGCTTCGCGCATCAACACCTCTGTCCAATTATAATCATCGACATTGGCACCACCAGCAATTTTATACAACTTGTTATCACCATAATTTCGTACATAAGTCTGATAGCGACGATACAGGTCTGCGTAATATTCAGGACGCATATTTCCACCACAGCCCCAGTTTTCATTACCAACACCAAAATACTTCACTTTCCAAGGCTCTTGGCGTCCATTTTCCTGGCGCCAATTGGCCATTGGCGATTCGCCATCGAATGTCATGTATTCAACCCACTCTGACATTTCTTGAACTGTCCCACTCCCCACGTTGCCACAAATATAAGGTTCCGTGCCTAACATATCGCATAACATCATAAATTCATGTGTTCCAAAATGATTGTTTTCTACAAGACCGCCCCAATGTGTGTTGACCATCCGTTTACGTCCTTCGCGTGGACCAATACCATCTTTCCAATGGTACTCATCAGCAAAGCAGCCTCCTGGCCATCTGATAACTGGAATATTGATATTTTTCAACGCTGCAACAACGTCATTCCGAATTCCATTTGTATTAGGAATAGAGGACTCTTCACCAACCCAAATCCCTTCATAAATTCCTCTGCCCAAATGCTCAGCAAAATGGCCATAAATATTTTTATTAATCGTGCCTTGTTCGATATCTGCATTAATAATCACTTGATTGTTTTCCATCATGACACCTCATTCATTATTTTGTTTTTCGTAAACGAATCATATTCCATGACATTTTCGGTAAAATCCCAACCAACAGTCCATCTTCTATAAATGATTGACCTTGTTTATGTGGCTTAACTTGTTCATTCGTTAATGTATTGAATGCTTTCGGATCCTCATTTTCAAGCACAACATGTTCAATGATTTCAAGTCCTTCAAAAGAACGGATATCAATATCTGTGCGCAATGTATCGGCTAAATGGCGATTCGTTGCGAAAATCACTAATTCTTCATCTTCTTCATTGAAAACTATAGATGAATCTAAGTAAGGAACATCCGTAAAGTCTTTACTATCATATTTAGGTGAATGAACAATAGGATTTAGCGCCACACCCCTACCATAAACAGATGTATAGTAGTAAGGATAGAAAATACTTTGCTTCCATGCCCCGCCACCTGTCTCGGTCATAATAGGCGCAATAACGTTTACGAGCTGCGCCATGCATGCAATTTTCACCCGATCAGCGTGTCTGAGCATCGTATTCAACATACTGCCAACAAGCAGTGCATCTTCAAACGTATAGACATCCTCTAATTGAGGTGGTGCAATAGACCACGGTTCAATCTTTTCGTCTTGCGTATTAGAATGGAACCATACATTCCATTCATCAAAGCTTAACATCATTGTTTTTTTACTACGCTTCTTCGCTTTAATATAGTCACAAGTAGCAATAACCGTTTGTATAAAATTATCCATATCCAATGACTTCGCTAGATAGTTAGCTGTATCATCATCACGGTTACCATAATATTGATGAAGTGAAATATAATCAGCAAATTCATACGTATGCTCTAATGTTGTTGCTTCCCACTCAGGGAAAGTAGGCATTGCAGAACTTGAACTGCCACAGCTTACCAATTCGATAGTCGGATCAACCAACCGCATCGCTTTTGCTGTTTCAGCAGCTAGACGTCCGTATTCATAAGCTGTTTTTTGCCCCAGTTGCCATGGCCCATCCATTTCATTCCCTAAGCACCATGTTTTAATAGCATGTGGATTTTCATAACCATGCTTTCTTCTTAAATCACTCCAATGAGTGCCACCAGGGTGATTGCAATACTCTAATAGATTCCGAGCTGCATCTACACCTCTTGTACCAAGATTGACAGCCATCATCACTTCAGCATTTATTTTATCAGCCCATGTGACAAATTCATTGGTGCCCATCTCATTCGTTTCAGTGACACGCCAAGCTAGCTCTAAACGATGAGGACGATCTGCGACCGGTCCAACACCGTCTTCCCAGTTATAAGCTGAAACCATGTTGCCGCCTGGATATCGTACAATGGGTACTTGTAATTCTTTTACAAGATTAATAACATCTTGTCTAAATCCATGCTCATCCGCAGATGAATGACCCGGTTCATAAATCCCTCCATAAACCGCTCTTCCAAGATGCTCGATAAAGGATCCATAAATTCGTGGATCAATTTCAGATATGATAAAATCCTTATCGATGATCATTCTTGCTTTTGTCATTTCTTTTGACATAATATCCTCTCCCCTTACCCTTAACTATATAAATAGAATGAAAGAATCCTTTCGAATCCACCGTTCGACATATATAGTCATTTTGCACTTCTGAATAACGTTAACCGCTTTCACGACGACTACATTAGACCATACAAATTCTCTGCGCCGCCTACTAGTTGGACGTACAAGTTTAAGATTAACGATTGTAATCGAATAAGTTGTACGTATATCAATGTTAGGGAATTATTAGAGAATTGTCAAGACTAATTTAATAATTTTACATAAAAAAAGATACCTTTTAAAGGGTATCTCATGATAATGCTACTTTATGATCTTTGTTCTACTAACTAGTATTCACTTGCTGCATTTCCAGCTAGCTTTATTGCCTTATTTTTTGCTAAGTAAATAATAAAAACGACCATGAATATTACAAATCC
>DXHF01000517.1 GCA_019113605.1 Candidatus Paenibacillus intestinavium | reverse complement strand
AGTGCAAGTGAACGAGTCAAATTAATTACGCCACCTTTTGCCGCATTATAGGCAGCAGAACCTGGTGAACCAACCCAGCCGTACATAGACGCGGTATTTACAATCGTACCTCCGCCCGCTTTTAACATTTCACGGATTGCTTCTCTTGCTACCAAAAAGACTCCATCCAAGTCGACATTTACTGTGTTACGCCACTCCGAGTATTCCAAGTCATGAGAAGCATGAACGCGTCCAATTCCTGCATTGTTAAATACAGTATCAACTTTTCCGAAAGCTGCTATAGTTTGTTTGAAAATTCCAACTACATCTTCTTCACTAGTAATATTTGCTTTTATAAATAGTGCTTCTGCATTAAGTGCTTTTAGCTCTTGTTCAAATGCTTTACCTTTTTCTTCATTTAGATCAACTAGAACAACTTTCGCTCCTTCTGAAACAAATAAACGTGCTGTTGCTGCACCGATACCAGAAGCTCCACCAGTAATTACAGCTACTTTATTTTTCATTTTTTCCACAATAGAGCCCTCCAGTACAATATTTGTAATATTACTATTTACAATTTAGCCAAATAATATAAGGGTATTTTTTTAACAATTTAACCGTACTATTCTATTAACATTTAACAATCAACAAAATATCTGTCAATATGGTTCTCCAAGAACTATTTTCTATACGATGGATAGACAGCAACCACTTCGATACATTATAATGACCTTAGTCATATAATGACTAAGGCCATTATATGCTTACAGCGATATTTAAAGGAGTGAGTATATGCTCAGAGAGACTCGAAAACAAGATACAAAAGAACATATTTTTATGCAGGCGATCCAGTTGTTTAAGGAGAAAGGCTATGAAGGGGTTACCGTTCAAGAAATTGCGACAGCTTGTGGAATTGCAAAAGGAACATTTTTTAATTATTTTTCAAAAAAGGAAGAACTCTTATTATATCTCGGAGAATCGCAGCTCCAACTACTGGATCAGAACTCGAAGAACTATCGCGAGATAGAAGATCCGAAAACAAAAATTAGTGCGCTACTCGGTGGATTACTCAAGCGATACAGCGAGGAGGGTGATCTGATGAAACTGGTCGTCAGCGAACTCGTTCGCTCAGCATTCCTCGCGGAGATGGAATCTAACAGCATCAGAAAACTTCAACAAATGCTGATGGACATAGTCAACGAGGCAAAGCAATCAGGAAAGCTGCAAAGCAATCAGGATACGGAGCTTATTGCTTCAGCAGTGGTCGGTGCCTATTTCCATACTATGATGACATGGACTCTTCTTAACGCCGAAAGCTCAAGTATCGTCGATCGATTTGAGCAACACCTAGATGTCGTCTGGCATGGTATCTGCCCTAAAGGGGAGCAGTAATCATGTCGGTCGTATTCGTAGAAATTGCTGCTTTTCTTTTATTCGTCATCAGCCTATTGCATGTTTATTGGGCATTCGGCGGCAAGCGGGGATTGAAAGCCGTTCTCCCTGAGCAGGAGAATATCCGAACCATTGCTCCAGGAATTGTTGCAACAGTGCTTGTCGCAATATTAGTTGCTTCGGCAGCTTTACTGCTACTTATGGAAGCAGGTCTTATGAAAGCGTTTCTCCCTTCTTTTATCGTTCGTTCGGGCGTTTGGGTGTGCGCTGTCATATTTGCACTTAGAGTAATCGGAGAGTTTAACTATTTCGGTATTTTCAAGAAAAAGCGTAATACGACTTTCGCAAAAATGGATAAATACCTGTACATGCCATTATGCGCTTATCTGTCACTAGTATTTCTTGCTTCAATTCAAATTGGAGGGTGAGCCATGAGTAAACCGATTATCATTATAGGTGGAGGGATTGCCGGGTTATGTGCGGGCATTGCGCTGCAGAAGCTGGGGCTTGAGGTAATTATTTTTGAACGGAATCCAGAGCCGACAGTCGTTGGAGCGGGGATTATTATCGCTCCTAATGCCTTACAAGCACTGGGTCCGTTCGGGGTCGCGGAGAAAATTATGGATGAGGGCTACGAGAGCAACGGATTTCATATGCTGACGGATCAAGGGAAATTGATCACAAAGATGCTCGTTCCAAATGGTTTCCAATCGATGTATGCCATTCATCGGAGTGAGCTTCATCGGCATTTATTAGAAGCACTCGAGCCAGGAACAGTAAAGTGGGGAAATAAATGTGATAAGTTTGAACAAGGCAATGGATGTGTAAAGGTTCACTTCCACGATCACAGTACCTTGGAAGGGGCGCTCTTAATCGCGGCAGATGGTATTCGTTCCCCTATCCGCAAGTCGATTTATCCTGAAAATAGGTACAGGTATGCGGGCTATACGTGCTGGCGCGGAATTGCTGAAACGGACCAAACTTCTGGCATACCTAGAACGTTTATTGAAACGTGGGGAGCGCAAGGAAGATTCGGAATCGTAAATTTTCCGAATCGGCAAGTGTATTGGTATGCGCTGGTAAACGCAGAGGCCAACGATCCCATATTAGCGGCATATTCGCCTCAGGACTTGTACGAACGGTTCCGAAATTACCATGAGCCCATTCCGAGTATACTGGAGAGTACGCCAACCAATCGAATGATTCACCGCGATGTTGTGGATATCGAACCTATGGAGCAATGTTATGCCGATCGTATTGCTTTCATCGGCGATGCGGCACACGCAATTACGCCAAACATGGGGCAAGGGGCCTGTCAAGCGATTGAGGATGCGGTTGTTCTCGCTGAATGTATCGCAAGCGAATCTGATCATCGTGAAGCATTCCGGCGCTATGATCAGCGAAGGAAGAGGAGAATTGTTAATATATCGAAACAATCTTGGACGTTCGGTAAGGTTGCTCAATTGGAAGCTCCTATTCTTCGAGCAGTGCGCAATTCGCTTATCAAGCTTGTACCGGACAGCCTGATGAAGCGGCAAGCCGAGCAATTGTATCGCTTTCCATGAATTTGGAGGGTGCTCATACCAAAATATACAAAAAAGCAGATACCGTTTTATCAGTACCTGCCAAATTCTAAAAACGATATTCTTCAATTGTAGATTTAGATACCAGCGTCTTGATTGGGATTCGGATTTCCGTTAGGATTTGGGCTTTCATTTGGGTTCGGACTTTCGTTTGGGTTCGGACCATCATTTGGGTTCGGACTTTCACTCGGGTTCGGACCATCATTCGGGTTCGGACTTACGCTTGGGTTCGGACTTGGACTCACGCTCGGTTTTGGGCTCGGATTTGAGCTTGGACTTGGAGTCGGTATCGGAGTCGGAGTCGGTTTCAAGTTAGGATCATCATTCTTCACAGAAGTGCCATATAGCGTCGTCAGC
Organism: Candidatus Paenibacillus intestinavium; assembly: GCA_019113605.1. GTDB lineage: Bacteria > Bacillota > Bacilli > Paenibacillales > Paenibacillaceae > Pristimantibacillus > Pristimantibacillus intestinavium. Next base: position 2,388 of record DXHF01000517.1, on the reverse strand, counting down.
TTAAGGTCGCTTATATCCACTAACGGCATGTTATCTGGATCAAATGGTAAAGTATTACGCAACTTAATAATGATCGTCTTCATATCCTCGGATAGCTCAAAGCTGTATAATTCTGAATTAAACGGTACGCCACCGATTTTAAGTTTAGATAGGTCAATAGACTTTAGATCGACCTTTGCCGTCAACGTCAGATGCAAAACATCTCCTGCTTCAAAATGTGTTCCACTCACGTATGGAGGTTGAATTTCTTCGATCTTTTTAGCTGTTTCGAAGGCTCCCGCAGCTAGATCTTCTCGGTCTGCTGATGTTTTTCCATCGAACGTATCATCAGCAGCCTTTGAAATTAATCCAAGCTTGAGAGCAGTATCAACGTAACCTTGAGCCCAGTCGGAAACTGTCGGATTATTACTTGGTGTTGTCTCTACTTCATCCTCCTTGCCCAATGAACGAACTAGAATTGTGGCTAATTGCTCCTTGGTTACTTTGCCAGCAGGGTCAAATTTGCCACCACCCACTCCCTCCATTATTCCCGCTTCCTCCAGCGCTGAGATAAAAGGTAATGCATATCCCACTCCGGAATCGTCTGCCTTTACATCTGTGAAGGAGGATGTCTTAAGATCTGGGTTAACTGGAAGACTTGTAATTAACGCCGCTACCTTCGCAAATTGAGCACGATTCATCTCTTCTTTCAATCCGAATTCGGTATCGGATACACCGTTGAAGACGCCTGCTGATATCAACGCATCAATCTTAGCCTTGGTCGCTGCGTCCAAATCCTTTAGGTCAGTGAAATCATCCGATGATTTTGCTGTAATCATGTTGCCTCCAAACGACATAGCAAAAATAAAACAAATAGACATTACAATAGAAATAATATAAGTTTTCTTTTTCATAATTATTATTCAGCCTACTTTCTATATTTTTCTTACTTCAAACAGAATAATTTTATCATTAATTAACTCGTCAAATCTTAATGAATTCTTAATGGATTTCAATGAGATCGTACTTCTTACTCCTATTCTTGTGTTGTCTCCTTTATTAACGGCATCCCAGCTTCAACCAATCGTTTGTTACGAATGAAGAAAATCGACAGTATTACAATAAACAGCCCTGTTCCGACAAGTAGCCATTCAATCTCAATTACATCCGCAAGCGGACCGAATATTAGCATCCCGATTGGCATCATGGAAGTTGATATCATACCAAACACACCAAATATGCGTCCCATGTAATCTGGGTCTACCTTCTCTTGCAGCATTACGGTCGTCGGTGTATTAAAGACGGGCATAGCAACGCCGAAAACAGCCATCATAACCAAGTAGATCCAAAATACAGGTATAATACCTAATGCAAACGTACAAACGCCCATAATAATACTAGCTAGAGTCATCGTATATACTTTGTTTCGGAAGCCGCCCCATGATGCAATAATTGCACCGCCAGCCATCATACCGATAGAGAATGCAATTTCAATAGCTGTTAACCTCCAATAATCATCACCGAAGCTACGCGTCACCTGTAGCGGAGTCAAAAATGCAGCCGGCGCCATCAATACAAAGAAAAAGGCGAAGAAAACAAAAAAAGTTTTGAGAAAGCTATGATTTTTAATGTAGCTTAGTCCCTCTTTAAAATCATCCAAATAACTAGTCGTTTGCGTACCAGTCGCTTTTTTATGCAACGGTATTTTTAAGAAGATAGATAATGTAAAGATCGCAATCGCCGCTGTAACTACATCGATAAATAAAATAACTTCGATTGTTGCGAATGTGAGCAACGATGCGCTTACGATCGGTGCAACAAACATCATCAGCGCTTGAAGACTTCCGTTTATTCCATTTACCTTTGTTAACTTATCTTCTGGTACGATTTGCGGTAATATCGCCCCTACTGCGGGCGTTTGAATCCCTGCTCCGAGTGCACGAACTGCAGCAATGACGAACAATAACCATATGGCGTCATAGCCTAGCATAAATGTAACAGCTAATATAAGTGTAACAATAGCTATCATCGCATCGGCTATTATTATAAGATATTTTCGGTTAAAACGGTCTGCCCACACACCTGCAAATGGAGATAACAAAAAGGTGGGAATGAACCCGCAAATTATAAATAACGTCATCATCATTCCCGATTGTGTTGTAAGTGTAACATGCCACATAATCGCATATTGAACTAATGCGGAGCCAAATAGCGAAAATGTTTGACTACTCAAAAAGATAATTATGTCTCGCTTCCAACTTTTATTATTTTGTTCCTTGTTTGGTGTCACTATATTTTCATCCTCCATTTTTTCATTACGATTATCGACTTCCGACTTGCTCATTTCAAGTAATTACCAAACTAGATATTTCTAATTCAAATTGTAAACTGCCATCGCATTATATTATG
>DXHF01000050.1 GCA_019113605.1 Candidatus Paenibacillus intestinavium | reverse complement strand
CAATTACCATTTTCCATTCACTATAAAAAAAGAAAAGATCAAAAAATAGCTTTAATTCATGCTGTAATTTGTAAGGGGATAGATAAAGAGTTATTAACCCCGATTAACCCGTCTAAAAACTTTAATTCTTTGGATCAAACCATCAATATACTGTATAAACTTGAATTTAATTTAACTAGTATATTAATTAGAATTGAAGTAATAAATCCTCATAAAGAGGTTGTTATTTATGATTACACTGAACTAATTTTGAATGATGTTAAATATGAGCAAACAGCATTTATGTGTGTACCTGTATTACCTCAAATGGAGGTTGGAGAATGGATAATTAATTTAATTTGTCAAGATCAAATTATTTTTTCACAGTCGTTTTATTATAGGGAATTAAGAAGTTACACGAACAAGTATCAATCTTATTATGCAATAAATACGGATTATAAGGTATAAGGGGTTAAATTATGAAAGAAGAACGAAAAATCCATAATGTATTACATGGTCTGTATAAGCTATCTCTATTGTTCGTATTGTGGAATCCTTATACACTAGTTGTAAGTGTAACATTGGCTTTGGTGTGTTATAAAACAAATAAAGATAAGCTAGTTAAAATCATATTGATTTTTATAATTGCTTATATTGCTTATAAGGATACTTCTGGAATAGAATCGAAGGTAACGCAGACATTTATTTTAGCTTGTATTTTGTTTTTCTACCAACCTATTGCAGATTGGATTAAAAGAGCTAATGATAATAAAGTAATGAAGAAGTGATTGATTAGTCATGATAATTATTTTATTCTCGATTGCATGCGAAAGAGGAATAGTTGACAAACAAGCGTAACGATTAGTGGATCATCGTTACGCTTGTTCTCATACCCTTACAAAAACTTTCTAGTCGTCTTGCCATTGACGCAACTAAACACCATCTCCTTACCTTCAACAACCGTTTGCAGATGGACATTTCTACCCCATAAGCTTTGCACATGCGGCAGTGTACGCTCTACATATTTCAGATCAAGCTCATTGCCCTCGTATTGATGCTCAAGATAAAGCTCGCCATTGCTGTTATAGTCACCATCGACGACATGCAGACTTGGAAAACCACCGTTAACCTTGGAGAATACTAGCTGATCTCGAATATGCTCCCATGATTTATCTGTAATCTTCCACTCTGGACCTTTTTTCTCGAAAATGTACAAGTCGAGCTCATCGACTAAATTTTTCGTTAAGTAATTACGCAAGAAAGATTGATCGGAGTCGAGTTCCCGAACTTCAAAAATCTTCTCACGCCCCTTGCCGGGCACACGTCCGAAGCGACGTTGTTCTTCTGCAGTCGGATTATCCCACCGCTTCTCTATGTCCTCAAATATTTTCAGTCCTAAGTAGTATGGATTAAGACTATTCTTAGATGGAACAACGACAGAAGAATTAAGCTTAGCAAATTCAATTGTTTCTTCACTGGTGAGATCCATCTCGCGAATGATGCGCTGATGCCAATAGGAAGCCCAGCCTTCGTTCATGATTTTCGTCTCGATTTGTGGCCAGAAGTATAGCATCTCATCACGCAGCATCGTTAATATATCGCGCTGCCAATCGTCTAAAATAGGCGAATATTCCTCGATGAACCAGATCAAGTCCTTTTCAGCGCGTGGTGGGAACCGCTTTGCATCCTGTAGTGCAGTTTCACGTTTCGTTTGATCTTTTGCTTTTGCTTCTATATCCAAATCCCATAGTTCCTGATAGGGAGAGGAGTAAGGCGCGATTAGTGTGCTTTGCTTTTCTTGCTCCTTCATCGCCATTTCAATATAGCGCTTTTTGTCTAGCTGATACGGCTTGATGATCGTGGGATCAACATGTTCTTGAATCGCGAGAATAGAATCGATAAATTTCTCGACAGTGTCCACTCCATAAATTTTCTCGTATTGATGAATACGATCAGCCGTCGCAGACATACTTTCAACCATATCACGATTCGTTACACTGAACCGAATATTGTTTTTGAAGAAATCGCAGTGGGCAAGGACGTGGGCGACAATTAATTTGTTTTGAATTAAAGAATTTCCGTCAAGCAGAAAGGCATAGCAGGGATTGGAGTTAATAACTAGCTCATAGATTTTACTTAGTCCAAAATCATATTGTGTCTTCATTTTGTGAAATGATTTCCCGAAGCTCCAATGATTGAAGCGGGTTGGCATGCCATAAGCACCGAAGGTATAAATTATATCTGCAGGACAGACTTCATATCTCATCTCATAGAAGTCTAAGCCAAATCCTTTGGCGACCTCTGTAATTTCCGCAATAGCACGTTCGAGCTGTTTCATATCATCTGACGTCATGTACGCTCCTCCTTGAAACTACCGAATGAATAACTACTTATAGTTAGTGTATGAGTTAGCCCAGATAGATATGAGGTTGAGCAGTAAAGTTTGGAGTTCTGGACATGAACTAATTGCAGATTGATGACAGTATTGGTATGATTATATTTTATGAATGGGGATAAACTTGAACATTATTCGAAGGAGATTATTATATTATGCTGGACAATATAAAACGATTAACAGAACTATTAATGGAGAAAAATCCAGAGCTACCAGAGGATAAAGCAATGCTATGGGTAGAGCTATTATGGAGTGATTATGAAGCAACCTCTGCCAAAGCTGGTTACAAATTTCAAGGAGCAGACTACACTGAGAACCTTGTACGCCAGTTAATTACTAGCTACGGAGATAAGCTACATCTATTTATCGCGAAAAATGCCAAGTATGCAGATTTGTTAAGTGACCCTATAAATGAATAGTCCAATTAAAAGTGTTTAAGAAAAATCTTGAAATTAGGTATTAATAAGTTTCTTTAGGGAGGAAACGATTATAAAGTATTTGACTAAAGAATGGTA
>DXHF01000516.1 GCA_019113605.1 Candidatus Paenibacillus intestinavium | reverse complement strand
TTATATTTCTATTTGATGACTTCTCGTTTCCATTTGTAACTAGAAATAGTTGTTTTTGTGCTCTTGACACTGCAACGTTCAATAAATTTTCATTGTCAGTAAAATCACTTACTTTATTATCAACAGTAGATATGATAATAGATTCCTTTTCTCTTCCTTGGTACTTATGAACAGTTGCAACCTCAAGTGTAAAATTATTTACCATTATCTTTTCAATCTCATCTACTTGTTTATTATATGGCGTAACAATACCAATCGAACCATTAATAATATCTAGTTTTTCACGCACTACTAACTCTTGAAAAATAACATCAATTTCTCTTGAATTTTTTCCGTTCCGTTTATGATTACCAGGTACAGTTTTATAAACTTTAAGTGCTTCACTTCCATCATCATTAGTCATAATTACTAACTCATTGTTATAAAATTTCTCATTACAAAAATTAATAATTTTAGGGTGACATCGATAATGCTCTTTTAATAACGTTCGAGGTGCACTATTAAACACATCTAAGCATGATTTTAATAAACTATTGGATCCATAGTTATACGCTTCATTGATATTGATAAAAAATGGGTCTATTTTTTCTCTAATATTATTCCCTACCACATTCGGTAATTGCTTTGTATCTCCTACAATTACTGCATTTTTTGCACACGACATTGATAATGCACCGGTAATTAAATCAACTTGTGATGCCTCATCTACAATAACATAGTCAAACATAAAGTTTGAACTATAACACATTCTCAATGAAAAAGTCGTACTTATTGTAATTGGATATTGTTTTGTAAAATATACTGCTTCACTAGCTAACTGTTTAATATTATATATTTTTCTTTCGCCTAGCTCACTGTACTTTTTATATATTTTATTTTTTAATAGCTTCATTGATAAATCTGTATACTCACCCATACGTGCTTCATAATCTAGATCTCTCATTATCTTTTCATTTATTAGTATGTTTTGATTTATTTCATTCAATTTCGAAAAATAAAATTGGTATTGTAAAGCAGCTACTAATTCATAAATGTCGGAATCATAAAACTTCAAATTGAAAATATGGTGTTTGAACATATTAACGATTTTAGTTGATAATCCTATCTTTTTACGTTTTTCATACTCAGCTTCTAAATCAATCCAAAGTTTAATTAATCTATCTGGATTTATTTTGTTTCTTTTCAATATTTGAATTAACTTGTTTTTCTCATATGTTTCATCAAAATAGTGACCAAAATGGTCTTTCTCAGTCAACAGTTTTAATTGCTCTAACTTCAATTTCGAAAGCACTGTTTGAGCCTCTAAGCTTTGTTCAATCTGTTGTTTTAGAGTTGCAACTCGTTGAATTATATTAACCTCTTCTTGCTCCTCCAACTTCCATGAAGACATATTTGGAAGTTGGGGTTGGTTATTAATGAATTCTTCCTTATTTCCGTTATTCCCTAACTTTGCAACTAAAAAAGATAAACCGTACTTGTCCAACTTTTCATATACATTTAAAGCTGCAGAATTATTTCCCGAAATCATAGCGATAGTCTTATTGTTTAGAAGTAAGTTCGCTATTAGATTTAATATGGTTTGAGTTTTCCCTGTCCCTGGAGGACCTTCGATTATACTTATCTTATTTTCCATCGCAAGTTGAACTGCATTTTTTTGACTCAAATTAAACCCAAAAGGAAAAATAATATTGGATAAATAGTCGGTGTTTAAATTCGTATTTATTTGACAATGAAAATAATGATAGCATATACTATCTTCTCTCAATTTAATTAATTCACTAACTTTCTTTACTAATATTCCACTATTATCTTTATTAGTTACATCTACAAAAGGAGTAATCTTCTTAAAATACTGAATTACATCTATAGCTGACTGTAGCGTAACTTTATTTTTCACGAGTTTTATGTCTTGCTCGTTGTACACTCTACTATTACCGTTCTTAAAATATACTTTCAACCACTCATCATACTTCTCAATTAAAGTGATATTGGTTAGTTCTTTTTCTCCCTTTAATACAGCGTATCCATCCACATCTAATAAAGTAGGATCATTATGAATACTGCAATTCACCTGTTTATATTTATATGGTTTCTCTGGATTACTCTTATACGTAATAACAACGCTGTCAGTATTAATATCATATGCTAATACTTCTTCTGTTTTATCTTTTTTATTAATAATAATTAGATTTTTCATTGTTACCCACCTTGGCATTGCTAATTTAAATTATTATCAAATGAAATCATATCCATTATAATACAAAAAACATCACCTTCATATCGAAGTTAATGCTAGACATCACAAAAACCCCGACCTCATGCGATCGGGGTTAATCATGGTGGAGGCGAACCGTGGCTGTGCAAAACTACATTTCTACTCTCTCTATTCCCATTTGTACTGCCAATACTTACAAGCTGTTACTTGAATGTATCGGGATATTTAGCTAGCTCTAACTGATCTTCTATCGGAAAAATATCGGTAATCGGTTTATAGCTTAATCGGATAATTCGTTCATTATCTTGAGCGATATAGGGTTTGAAATTAGACTCTATTCCACCCCTTAGTTGATTATCCAGTTGCAAGGATAATACGGGTTCAACTTTAGAAAAGTTAAAGTTCTTCAGTTCAATTGAGCGTATGGCCTTATTGCGATAATCTCGATAATGAATCGTTAAGTTCTTCATATCAAATACGATACTCCAATACGTAAATGTAGGCGGAATCTTGTTCCCAACCCATCTCCAGATGCTTCCGAGAGAGGGTTTTACCGATACTTCTCCTAATACAGAAAATGCCTCCTCAATCGGAATTTGTGAAGAGGCATACCTTAGACTCTTATTCTCCACTATGCGATAGGCAAGTGTGAACCGGTCCAAAGAATTCACTTGCTTCGACAGCTTAGATATTGAGGTTTCTTTGAATCGTTTCGCATGTTGTAGTGACTTTTCGAAGCTCGTATTCGTTACCGTAAAGTACTGTGCATCCTTGATCACCTGTAGCTTTCCTGCAACAAATTCAATGATGACGGTATGTCCTGAAGCATCTGAAACCATATAGTGCAGCTCATACATTGATTTTTCTAATCGTATGTTATCTAGATGATTAACCACTTCTTCTACCGAAGCATATTGGTCCAACTGATATTGAATCCATTGCAGCTCGTTTAGAACAGGTCTGTTGTCTTCTTCCGGGTATTGCCCATCTTCATGATACATCATAGCAATAGCCAAGCCTTTTTCGTTCAATCCACTCATGGGTAACTCACGTCCAAACTGCGTGAAGGTAACACTTCCGTATTTAGATGTCCATGTTAATCCTTTTTTGCCTTCTTCCTTAAGAGAATCCTTCAGCAGGTCTCTCTTACTTACTACAATTAAGCCATGCCCATAATAAAAATCATAGTTTTGTCCCAGCAAAATGGATACATTATTTTGAAGCGTAAAAGTAGTACACATAAATAATCCCTCCAATAAAATAAGCTCCCTAGATTACCAAGCTAACTTCTCGTTAACTTAAAAATACCAGAACGCTCATCTTATCTTTTGATTCTTATTGCTACTTTTTTTTATTATCGAATTGAAAACGAAATCTCCATTTTTGAGTCTTCTTGATACGGCCCCTTAAAATCTGCGCCATACCTTTCTAGCAATAACTCATTGGTTAGTTCGTACTCTAAATAAGGGATCCGATAACTATATAGGAACTGATAGGTATTAATAATTTTCTCTTCTTTACCTGTAAATAGCATACCTTTATGGGTATAGGTAACCACCTTCGCGTATTCAATACACTTCGATGTCATTCCAAACGGCAAGTTAGATTGATCAGTAACCTCCACAGCAATTAACTCTTTATATTGAGCAATCTCTTCTGACTGATCAATATCATAACAAACGCGATATATGGTTTCATTCACAATGTTTGTTATTCGCTCAGCATCTCTTATAAAATGCTCCATTGCTTCAATCACTGTGAAGCTGTTATTATCGTTGGTTACTCTTTCAATGCCCACCAGCCTTAAGTCTTTTATGATCTCAACCTTCTCATTAACTACGATTTTCCCGCTAAAATTCTTAATTTTCAGCTTAAGAGCATCTACATTAATTTTGTTCGTCCTTCTTGATTGCCAGTTAAACTCATTCATGCTTCGGAACTTACCAGGGGGATAGTGAAATATCTTCTTGAAATTGCGTGTAAATACTTCTTGAGAATTAAAGCCATACTTTACAGCTGTCATTAAGATATCATCGTTGGTGATACGAAGATGCTCTGCTGCCTGACTAAGTTTTCTTCTTTTTATGTATTCGTGAACCGTTATACCAACAATCGCTTTAAATAATCGGTAAAAGTGAAACTTGGAAATATGTGATTTACTCACCGCATCATCCATATCGATTTCCGCATCAAGATGATCTTCCATATAATCAACAAATCTCTGAATGGCTTGAAAGTAATCCAATAATAACACCTCTTCCCAAAGTAATAAACAGTAATCCTATTGGATTATGCTAGCATGTAACTACTGAGTGCATCGAAATCTCATGATTGGTAAATTAATTATACATTAGGCATATGCTTAACATACACTATAGAGTCGAGGAAATAGCAAAAATCCACAACCTCTTGCGGTTGTGGATTTACATGGTGGAGGCGAGGAAAGTTGAACCCCTGTCCCTTATTTACTACGTCGTGTTAGGTCGTTTTATGTGTCCCAGAAGTCCTGTGTGGCTACAAAAACGGACAGGAGTTTTAGATAAAATTGAGTGTGTATTAATATGTGTTGCTTAGTATTTTGCTAAACAATTATCGATGCTAACTTTTTGTATCACGCTTATGATAAATAGATTGGAAGGTATATCTATTCTGCCATTAACTTACTTTTTGGAGATAGGAATGAGGTTAAACCAGGAGGAAAACAAAAACCCCGACCTCATGCGGACGGGATAATCATCTAGTTTTGAAACAAAAATGCGTATCGACTCACTAAAAAAAGTGAATGAATACGCATTTGTAAGTATTACATCGTTATTGAATATTTACTTCTGTTGATTCTCCATATATTTTAGCGCAGAAAGCATTAACGTCGCTACTTCAGCTCGTGTTGCATTTAAGTTTGGTCCAAAGCGATTACCACTTATTCCATTAATTAAGCCTGCTTTATTAGCTGCTGCAATGTAAGGTATAGCCCATGCCGATATATGGTCATTATCGTTAAACGTTGATGTAGCATTTTCATCAATGCTAATTCCTAATGCACGAACCATTATTACTGCCATTTCTGTACGAGTAATTTGATGAGTTGGACGTAATGTATTGTCACCATAACCATTAATTACTCCACCTTGAATCAATTGAGCAAAGAATGATTTTGCCCAAGTTGGTACTTGATCTGCATCCGCGAAATCAAATTCACTATTCACTGTAGTCGATAACCCTAGTGTTCTTCCAATCATTGTTATAAATTCTGCTCGCGATGCAGTATGATCTGGACGGAATGTACCATCTTGATATCCATTAATAATACCTGCATTAGCTGCACGGTTAATGGAATCCGCTGCCCAGTGAGATGTAAGATCGTTAAATTCAACTTTATGATCTGTTGGTGGGTTAGCCGGACTTGTTGGTGTCGGTGCTTCTGTTGGTTTTGGTGTTTCTGTTGGTTTTGGTGTTTCTGTTGGTGTCACTGTAGGCGTCACTGTAGGCGTTGGGTTAGTTGGTTTTTGCGACGGTGTTGGCGCTGGTGTCGGTACCGGACTACCCTGTAAATCTACAATTCTACCTTCTACAGCAGAAGTCTCAGCTGTAATATTGCCTACTTCTTCAATATACTTCGTAAACACATCATAGTCTGGCAAGTATAATAAATTCACTCTTCCTTCTTTGTATGCTTTTTCTAATGATGCATAGAAGTCTCCACCTTGTGCTGTAAAGGCATTAGTAGCTACTTCATAACTAGCAGTTAAGTCTAGCGATACATAGTTAGCTCCATCTTTCACTTGAACACGCACTACACGCTCATTTACTGGTTTTGTTGAATCATAATCAAATCTCATACCAGAAATATGCGGAAATCTTCCATCTTTTGTTGTTGTAATTGTAGACACACTATTTTCCAATGCGTCTAAAATTTCTTGACCCGTTAACGTGATCGTTACCAGATCATTATTGAACGGAAGCACGGTTAATACTTCACCTTGTGTAATCTCTCCTGCATTAATAGAATCTCGAATTCCTCCACCATTTTGTAGAGCAATAACAGCATTCGTTCCTGCCGCTTTTGCAGCAAACAACATTCCATCGGTAATTAGATTACCTAGGTTCGTTTCTTGTGAACGTACATTTGCACGTACACCATTCAATACGACATCCGTGTACCCAACTACTTCATTCATTAGCGATTGAATACCTGGTTTGTATTTTGTTTCAAGTATTTCCTTCGCTTGTTCATCCTCTGTATACACATAGTTATTGTTTCCATCTTTTGCATCGATAGATACTAACTCGCCATTCCATTCTGTTAGAACACCATTTTCGTCAAACGCCACGTTCAGTTTACCTAAAAATTGTCCTTTTTCTCCTGTTTGAACAATTAGCTTCGGTGCTGCTGGATCTGTATTATCGACTACTGGCACATCTAGCTTCGTATGACTGTGTCCGCCAACGATAACATCGACGCCTTCCACTTCTTTTGCAAGCTCAAGATCTGCATCATAGCCTAAATGAGAAAGTACAATAATTTTGTTAATATGCTGTGCCTCTAGCATTACTACTGCTGCTTTTGCTTTTTCTACAGCATCATCAAATATTACATCCCCTGGTGAAGCGATATTTGCTGTATCTTCAGTTGTTAGACCGATAATACCTACTTGCTCACCATCTATTTCCTTAATAATTGCAGGGTAGATTGTTTTATCTTGTGCTGGGCTGCCAATTTCATTGACAAAGTATTTACTTAAAATTTCATCATTTGTAAAATTCACATTTGATGATACGAACGTAAAGCCTGCATTATCGATAAAATCTGCTAATACTGTGGAGTTTTTATCAAATTCATGATTACCGAATGTCATGGCATCGTAGCCTACTAAATTCATGAACTCTACATCAGCTTGACCTAAATATTTATTGAAATACAATGTACCTGAGAATACATCTCCTGCATCAACCAAAATCGGGTTAACTGCTTGAGCCTTTTCTTCTTTAATAGCTGTCACACGACGCAAGATACTATTCGGTGAATTTGTTGTATCAAGATTTGCATGTGTATCATTTGCATGCAAAATTGTTAGTTCAAAATCTGAGTCTGACAGTGATTGAGCTAAATCGATTTGTGCTACAACTGGATCATGATCTGATACACGTCCATCCGTTGGAGAAAAATCAGAATTCAAATGTACAACATCTACCTGTGCATGACGAGTTAGGTTTTTGCTTACTAGAATATGGTCAAGCACTTGTGAGTTTCCATCGTATGTGTACGTATAACGCTCATTTAGAGGAAGCTCATCAATCAAATTATCAAGTTCATTTCCTTTAAGCAGTTGAGCAGTTTTAGTAAATTGGAAATCATTCAAATCTCCAACTACTACGATATTAGCAGCTTCATTTTTCGTTTTAATATCTTTCACAAAATCATTTACCACTGTTGCAATTTGATGACGTTGTGCCTCACTAGATTTAACCGCTGGTTGAGTTACACTGAACGGACCAGTATCCCCTGATTTCGAGTTGAAATGATTGTTAATAACAATTACTTTTTCACCATTGAACTCAAATTGTGCCGCAAGTGGCTTACGTGAACTACTAAATACAGAATTAGTTGGTTCGATACGTCCTGGATTGAAAGTTAATTGATCACTTGCTTCCACATAGCTAACTGCTTCTGTAGCCGAACCTTTAACATTATTTTCACTTGCTGATAATGTTACACGCTCAGAATTATACAAGAAACCAACACGAATATTAGCACCTGGCGCGCCACCATCCTTATTGTTTTCTGGAGCAATATCTACATATGAATACTCTGGACCACCAGCAGTAACAATAGCTTGAATTAGAGTTGTTGCATCCGCTTCAACAACACCATTATTTGTTTCACCATTACCATCCTGCATTTCTACAACACTGATAATATCAGGTGTCTTCATATTATCTACAATAGATTGCGCTAATTTTCCTGTTTTATCTGCACCTACTCCAGGATAGTAGTTTTCAATATTGTAAGCAGCTATTAATAATTGCTCTGCATCTGGTTCAATCGTCGTTGTTTCACGTTGGAAAGTACCTTCATTAATTGCAGGTAAGCTATTCCATGCAGGAATCACTTTAAAGTTTCCATTGTTATATCCGATTACACCTGTAATATTACTTGCAAATGAATCTCCTGTACTTACTTCTTGGCCAGGATTACCATACGCAATGATTAGGCGCTGAGGATTCAAATTATTATCTTCCTTCAGCACTAGTCCCCCTGCAGGAGATATTACATCCGTAGCATCATTTTGAATCCTTGTCGGGATATTGTATACGATTGAATTTCCTGAACCACTTGTCCAATATGGACTAATAATTGTAGCATTAGGAAGCTCGACAAGCATACCCTCTAATGATTCATAGAAATCAATTGCATCCTCTTCAGGTTGAAACTCCATCATAGGAATCGCATCATTATCAATGATGGATGAAGGAATAATCCTTCCATCTTCACCAAGTAATACTGGTTCAGGCACGGTGTTGTCTGAAGATACAATTACTCGACTTGTCATCGTAATTTGTGTTGATGTTAAATTACTTGAACTTCCTTCGTTATATTCCGACACCGAGCCAGTTACTGAGACTAGATCACCAATAGCTGGTTTCAATGACTCACTCGTGCTATATACAAAAATTCCTTCTGAAGTATTCACATTAGTATCTGGTTCTGCATCTTGCATAAAGAATCCTTTGTACGCACCAGTAGCAAATGTATAACCATATTGAGTAACAATTCCTTCTACCCCATCTACCGTCTGTCCTACAAACGGTGTAGTATGAGATTCACCTTGAATATGATGAATACGGGGCTTTTCCGTAGCTGTATATTCAAATGAATACATATCACTTGTAACTTCGTTTGATACTACAATAGCTTTAATTATCGTATCTGCACTTATCTGGATTGGTTCAACATAAATCGTACTGCTTTCAGTAGGAGTAGATCCATCTGTCGTAAAGTAAATAATTGAATCACTTGTTGGAGTTGAAAGTGTAACACTACTTCCAATTATTATTTGTCCTGCACCCGGACTTGCAATAACTGAGAACAGATCTTCTACCAAGTCTTCAGCACTTAGTGGGATAAATTGATAATCCGAGCTGTATTGTTTAATAACTCCAGTAATTTTTGCAAATGTTACACCCATTTGTAAGGTAGGGATCGTTGAATAAATAATAAAATTAGTTCCACCTTGACTTGCTGTAACCTTACTACCTACTACATTTTCAATCGTTACATTTTCTAGTGTAACAAGCTCTGCTTCATATGCTTCACCATTAGCTAATGATAAATCTCTTGCAGTTATTACTTGAGGTTGCAGTAAAGTTACATTTTCTTCTACAACTCGATATTGTAGTCCTGCTAGAGGTTTAATTTCTTGTAGATTACTATACATATCCATGTAACCACTAACTTCAACGCGATCACCAACGTTAGCTAATGAATTAAAGCCATAAAGCACAATTGCTGCTGATTCATCCTGTATATATATTTCTGGACCATCAATATGAGTTGCAATTCCAGAAATTAAAACATTCTGACCCACCGGAGCCAGACGAGCTGCCGCTATATCACTTTGTGCCAAAAGATCATATTCAAAAGTAGAAGCTTGACTATTTGTAAAGCCTTCTGCTTCTGCGTATGCCTTAATAATAGTTGGTTCCGTTATTGCAATTGGACCAGTATATTGTACAAAGTTATCATCTTCACCCGTTCCATTTACAGATACGTAAATCACAGCATTTTCAGTTTCTGTGCTAAGTGATATTTCAGTACCTGCAGGCCAAGCGTTCGATCCATGTGATGCTGTTACATCACGAACAGCCAATTCATTATATTGACTATTACGTGGATCAGGAGCTACTACAGTGAAATCTAATAAATTATTATCTGTATCTAGTCCACGACTATTAGCCGGAGCTCCAGCAGCTGAGTTTCGAATTGCCGCTGTTGTATTGGACAACACAGGAACCGGAGAAGTTTCTGACTGATTAGCTGAACCAAATCCAACTAAATCAATTGTATTGCCTGTTTCATCTTCTAATTTTACTTTTCCATTTGTTCCACTCATAGCTAGTGGTCCACTAGCATCAGGAGCTGGTAAATCCAAAGTTCCACCTGAGCCAGCAGCTTCTTGTATCAAATAATAACTTTGAGGTGCCATTGCCCCATTCAGTACGGTTACATTAGTACCGTTGAATGCGCCTGTACTGCTTGCATATTCCACTTTCCAATTTTCAATACTTACCGCTGCGTCTGTAGGGTTATATAGCTCAATAAAGTCATTCTTATACTGGGCGCCAGAGTTTCCGCCACCTCCGTATACTTGTGAAATAACAATATGATCGATTACTTCTGCTGCTTGAACCAATGGGGTACCTACGCTTGCAAGAACATTACCAAATACCAATACAAAAGCCAATATTGTAACTGTCCTTTTCTTCAATCGAGAAAATAAATCCTGCATGCTTGTTATTCCCCTTTTCTTCACTTGGATTAATTTACTATCGACTTTAGATTAGTCACAATATGTTATCTAGATATCAAAATAAAGTTAAGTTGTAGTAAATACGAACAATATTAATAAAGATATTGTTCTCCAATCGATCAAAAAAACAAACAGACTTTTAAACAGCAAAAACACCTATTTCAATCCGCTGACTCAGCAGACCAGTAACAGGTGCTTCAAGAATATGTTCAACAAGCAGTGATGCAACTATCAAATGATGTTAACAATTTTGAATTTGAAATCACTTATAGGGTTTTATAATGAAGTAATTTGAGGTTGAACAAAAAGAACGCCTCCTTATGCTAGGTCTAGAGTGGTCAACATTCACCACTCTAATTATAAGGAAGACGTTCATTCAAACCATCTACTTCAAGCGGAAGGTTGCTACCATTTGATTAAGTTCAATAGCAAGATCTGCCAATGATTGCGCAGACGATGCAGTCTCTTGCACAGAAGCTAACGCTTCCTCACTAGTAACAGCGATTAATTCAACAGCTCTCTGTACTTCCTCTGACTGTGCTGCTTGTTCTTCGCTTGCAGCAGCGATATCCGTTACCTGCATCGCAGCTTGATTCACCTTATCTACAATATTGTTGAGTATTTCTTCTGTCTCCTGAGCGAGTCCAACAGCATGGATAACAGATTCAGCGCTGGATTGGGTTCTATCCTGCATACCCTTGATTATAGAAGTTATTTGTTTAGTTGCTTCACTACTTCTTTCTGCAAGCTTACGCACTTCATTTGCGACCATAGCAAATCCTCGACCCTGATCGCCGGCTCTTGCAGCTTCAATCGCAGCGTTGAGGGCTAGAAGATTGGTTTGTTTCGCGATATCATCAATGACTTCGATGATCTCTCCGATCTTATTAGAATCATTTGTTAATTGCTTCATCTGGCCATCCAACTGACCTATAGCATTCATCGAATGACTTACAGCCAAACCTCCACTTTCTGCTGCTGACTTGGAGTCATCTGAGAGCCTGGCTGCTTGATCTGCACTATGAGCAACCGCCTTAATTACAGTCGTTAGTTCCATAAACAGTTCGTTCATCGATTGCGCTGAGTTTGCTTGCATATTACTTGCGCTCGCAATTTCTTCAGTGCTAGCTGAGATTTGTTGGGCAGCCGCTGACACATTCTGAGCCGAGAACGATACGCCGCCTATGACAGCGCGCAAACTTTCCGTCATCTGATTCATGGAATCAACCATCTGACCAATTTCATCCTTGTTTTTTACTTGGATTGGTTCCATGGACAAATCGCCATTAGCTAATATTTTCAAGCGATCAGTAACCGTCCTAACAGGGTTTGAGATCGATCTTACAAGAATATATGCAATAATAATCGTGCTAATTATTGCAATAAGACTTGTCACTATAAGAATATTAATCATCGATTGCCGTGCGTCATCTGCTCTTTTCCAAGCATCATTGGTCAGTTTGTTAACATCCGAGACAATAGCTTCATTGGTAAGGCGGAATGCATCCATTTGTGACTTGCCTTCACCAATGTGTTTACGCGCCAGTTCAGCCTGTCCTTCCTCAACCAGTTCAATTTGTTCTTCAAAATAAGATTGAACAGCAGCAATCTCTGGCTTAGCTTGTTTGATTAAATCTGCCATAATCGGATGCCTATCAAGATGATTGTTAACTTCATCTAAAATACGAGCAATATCCTCCTGGCCAGAATAATAGGGTTCAAGGTATTCCTCATCTTCAGTCACCAAGTACCCTCGAACCCCTGTCTCTTGATCAATCAATCCGGTAACGAGGCTAGAAGCAGCATTCCCCAGCGGAATTGCATCATCAACTATTTAATTCACTTCATATTCTATTTCATTAAGATTATGTAAACTAAACCCTACAATGACCACCATTAATATAATAATAAATGCATAACTAAATACTAGTTTTACTCCTACTGACAATCGCATGCTTTTCATCTCCCATTGATTATTCTTCCTGTTGCTGCATGTAGTCCAAATAGACGAGTGATCGTTAGTACGGTCATAACACAAAAGAGTCTTTCATTTTTTGGTATTTTAAAGTCATAGTTTGTTACAGAAACTAGATGCTTAGCGTTTAGCCCCATCCTTTCAATTGGGTTTGCATCTTTATTTTTTTGTTGTTTTTTCCTATCATAATCAATATACCAACCACTAAAAAAAGAGTCAATATAACTCGGTTTTTGTCGAATATCTTAAGTTATGTAAGCTATAATACTAATTTGTTAAATAGTTACTTCAATCAGTTCACTACATATATGTTAATTATTACACCGTTTACATCAGCTGTTCCTTCTGCTACTAGTATTTCACTTTCAATATATTTCAGGGTAGGACTTGACGTAATAATTTGGGGATAAGTTCTAAATAAATATTTATTGTTTGGTTCATAAATATTTCCATTGTTTTCAATGTAGATGGTGCAATCCTGTCCTACATAATCCTTACCGACTATCATATATCTTGCTGATAATGAATGTTTCTTGCGATCTTGGCTAATAATTTGGGTATCCACGCCTCCCTTTTGAATTTCACCTTGAAATAGTGACCCTGTTGCATGTCCTGTAAATGGAATCATCACAACTGAATCTCCAATATTAGATTGAAGAGTGATTGCCTCTTCTGTTTTAACATGAATTGTCATTATAAGTTCTAGATTTTCCATGTATTCCTCTCCGATCATATTAATGTTTTTTATGTTTATAAATCTTGAAGTGCCCAATCCAAACCTCTCTCGATCGTTTCTTTCCAAAATTCCCATGTATGAGCACCTGAACTTTGCTCGTATATATGTTTAATACCTCTACTACTTAAAAATTCGTGAAAACGAACATTAACATCTAACAAAAAATCATCATCGCCACATGCTAAATATAAATCAGGCAAATCTTTACCCGCTTCTTGTAATTGGAAAACGAGAGTTTCAGGGTCCTTATCACTGCCTAGTAATACAGATAAATCCCCAAACACACGATTAAAATATGAATAACCAGCAACTCCATCATGATAACCCGGCTCTTGATTAGCTATCTTATAAGGAATGAGGGCAGAAGATAAAGCTATGACTTTACTGAATTGCTTATCATATTTTAATCCGTTACGAATAGCACCATATCCCCCCATAGATAATCCACCAATAAAGGTATCCTCATATTTGTGAGAAATAGTAAACATTTTTCGTGTGAATTCAACAAGTTCACGTCCTATGTATTCTCCAAAATACTCCCCTTTCTCTTCATCATCAATGTAAAAAGAATTTTCTCCGCTAGGCATAAATACTGCTAAATGTTTACTATCTGCCAGCTCCTTAATATTGGTATAGTTTATCCAGTCATTACAATTCCCTGCATAGCCATGTAACAAATATAGAGATTTAAGTGGTTTACTTACTTCTGCATGTATTTGACCAGGTATAACAGGTTTATCAATTGGAAGTATAGCTTGAAACGATACTTCGCGCTTTAAACAGTTTGAATAAAAATTCACCGTAACTAGTGACATAATAGCACCCCTATCTACATTTTCAAAATAGAACTTCCGTATTCCTTTTCCCATAAATTCACTATAACAAAGGTTTCTTACTAATGTCATCTTACTTGTACATTGAAGTTTAATTATTAAACAAAAACACCATCCTCATGCGGATGGTGTTCATGATGGTGGAGGCGAGCTTACACTGTTGAATACCCCGTGGACTAAGTTCCAAAAAAGATCTTGCTGAGTAATCAAGCAAACGTTGTATTTTTCTTATTTCGCCCCTTATATTAACCTTTATTGCCATTAATCAGTTCATTCACATTTAGAGGAGAGTTGTTACATGATGTCCCTATAGAAAAGAGTAATTTTTTACAATCCCTTTTTTATCTCGGTAGTACACTAGCATATAGAGATAAGAGAGAAGCCGATCTAGAGGTTGGAGGGAAACTACCTGATAGTGGTATTTGTGCTTATGCCACAGGATCGCCGAGTATCCCCCAAATTTATATCAAGCCTTTATTGATATCGCATCTGATGAGCCAGTAGATTCGGTTAAAGACTATTAGTAATCGAAGAGACCTGACATATTATTTCCCGGCTCTTATATCTTCCATGGTCACTTTTTCAATCTGAATTTCTGAAAAATCACTAACCAGACCTTTGCCAATTGGCGATTGCGAAACAATTCCAACTTTCAGCGTATCTGAAACCTTCAGATTAAAAACTCTTACCATCTGATAATGAGATCCATCTGTGGAGTAATGCATTGCAAACGCATCGCCTTTTCTACCAATCTGAAGCCATACACTTTTATTTGTTAGATTCTGGCCATTCGCATCGTCAGATACTCCATTAGTTACAACACTAACTACAGCATATGTATTAAAATCAGTATATTCATAACAAAGCTTTGCCCAGCAATGATCGCTATCCATAATAAAAAGTGCGGCCCCATCATATTTCGATATGAAATCATGCCTTACTTTTGCACGCAATACAAAATCACCTTGAATATCCTTATATAAAAAGGGGGCATTGTTCTTTATCTGTCCATTTTCCGGATTAATAAAATAATCTGTTCTCTCCGGTGCTGAAATTTGAATTAGGTTATCCCTTTCAACGATATTTGATTCATTCAACCACTTTTCGAATATATTCATATGATCTCTCCTAACGTTATAATTAATGCTATTATAACTCACTTTCACGCGGACTAACAGACGCCGAGTTTCCTGCTTTTCTTACATCTATTTTCTTACATCGATTAAATATTAAAGGCCTATTATATGGCCTTGAGCCAATAGTAACTGATAAAGATTGAAAACTGAACGCATTTACAATAAGAAAAAAATTACAACAAAAAACCCTGTGAAATAATTACACATTATCTGAAGATTGTTATTATTAAAGCTCTATAAATTAAAAAGGAGCTAGGAATAAATGATCCTTGCTCCTTTAACTCACCTATTGATCTTCACCCTCAAAATAAATCGCCTTACCTGTCTTTGCTGATTCATAGACTGCTTCTAGTATTTCTGAAACTATACATGCCTGTTTAGCTGTAACAACCGGCTCCTTATCCTTGTCATTCACTTCAATCTATAAGCGGGCCTCAAGCTCTGCAGGTTCCTCAGAGCTACCATCATAGAAGTCCACACCTCGAGCATCTAAGTCGATACGATTATTGAATAACTTACTATAACTGTATAATAAGCTTTTCATTGCTTGATTTAATGATTGCCTCTAGTACTTGCTGATTACGAAACCCATCTAGTAAAGTAGGAATCGTCTCGTCAGCAGTGCCATCCAATAACGATGCGAATTGCTCATACTGCCTTAACTTATATTGCTGTGGTACATCTAATGTCTGCTTCACTAGTTGACCAGGTGACTCCTCCTTAATCCAGATTAGCTGATCAGGATTAACAGTTGATGCATGTAACGTTCCTATATCTCCATATAGCGAAACCTCATGCTGATTACCTGAGCCAACTGCATTACGCGAGGTTTGGAATATCCCCATCACACCATCTGTCATACGAGCCTGAAAGCTAGCAAAGTCATCCACTTCAATCGGTACCATTTGATTAGTTGCAACATTAAGTCGTTCAGGAATAATCGTCTTCATCTGTGCAGAAAGCTCTTCGAATTCACCAAATAAAAACCTTGCCATATCGATCATATGAGAGCCAAGATCTCCAAGTGTACCTGTACCCGTAATCGCCTTGTCAAATCTCCATATATAGGGTTGACTAGCTGTACCCCAACTTTGTAAATATTGAATCGAGAAGCTATGAACCGCACCAACCTTACCTTGCTTAATCAGCTCTCGCATGTATCGGAAAGCTGGTGTATAGCGATAGCTAAAGCCAATCATCGTAGAAATGGGGTTTTTCTCATATAACGCCAACACTTGCTGTGCCTCTTCTAGTGTCCGTGTAAATGGCTTTTCACCTAGAAATGGCTTACCCGCTACGATACATGCGCTCATAATGTCTGCATGAATATGGTTCGGTGTAACGGATACAACCGCTTCTACATCTGGATCCACGATCAATTGCTCATAATTGATGAAGCGCTTTGAGCTATCAATATTTAATTGATTGCCGAATTGCTCTAGTGCAGAAGAATTAACATCGCTAATAGCTACAATCTCAAAGCGACCAAGCTCATTAATCCAATTAAGATGAGAATGTGCCATACCACCTAATCCAATTAACCCAATACGATATGTTTTCATGTTGGAATCCTCCTTATTTAGCTGAAATATGTTCTAGTGGTGCTGGATTGCCATACACAGGAAGATCACGTTTTACCGGAACAGCCCATTTCACAGCATTAATAATAACCTGCTGAATTTGTTTATTATGGTAGGTTGGATACGTTTCATGACCTGGACGGAAGTAAAATACCTTACCACTACCTCTTGTATAAGTACAACCGCTACGGAACACTTCGCCACCTTCAAACCAACTAACAAAAATAAGCTCCTCTGGGGCAGGTATATCATAATGCTCTCCGTACATTTCTTCCTTCTCAAGCTCAATGTATTCACCAATACCTTCAACGATTGAATGTCCGGGTGCCACTACCCATAGTCGCTCCCGCTCATCCGCTTCTCGCCATTTTAGAGCACAACTCGTTTCCATCAGTGACTTAAATATTTTAGAAAAATGACCGGAGTGAAGAACAATTAACCCCATTCCATCTAGAACACGCTGTTTCACCTTTTCTACGATTGCATCCTGCACTTCATCATGAGCTAAGTGACCCCACCAAATTAATACATCCGTTTGATTAAGTACCTCATTCGTTAAGCCATGCTCTATCTCATCTAATGTCGCTGTTCCAGCTTCATAACCTGCTTTCTGCAAAAACGCAGCAATAGCACCATGAATGCCTTCTGGATATATATCTCGAACAAGCGGATTTTTGAATTCATGTCTATTCTCATTCCATACGGTTACTTTTACCATCTTATATCTCTCCTCAAGTCGGCCTATTATGTTTATAAATTGTGCCCCGTAGCTTCTGCCACGAGACACTTCATTACATACCTAGATGTTTACTCTACGCTCATATAACGCTCATATGCATTTTCATAAATTTGAATTAATTGAGGTAGCCCCATATCATTAAGTTGCTTCACATATGCATCCCAGCCACTATCAACATTACCTTTTGTTACCCATTGTGCACGAGCACTAGCAATATAACTGTTAATATCAGCAGTTAAAGTAGGCAACTCCTGATACTCCTCAGTTGTATACATAACATCTGGGTACGGGATCGTAACGTCATTTGCACCTAGCTTATCTAGCTCTTGCTTTAGACCATCACCTGTTGTTGGATCTAGCTTAATTTTATCTTCAAAGCTTGGGCTAACGTATTTAGGACCAAAATCACGTAATGACTTCTCCCAATACCAAGCGTCAGCACTTGTTCCTTCTGGTGGTGCCATCAAAGAATAAGTTCCATTATCACTTTTCTCAATCGATGTACCGATTGCTCCCCAGAAGTTTTGAATACTTGCTTCATTTGTATAGAACTCATTGATCCAACGTGCTGTTACTTCAGGATGTTTATTAAAAGTTGTAATTAACACTTCATTACGACGGAAGCTTAAACCATCTGGTTCACCTATAGTATAACCTTTGCCATCTGGGCCTTTAATTGCTGGAATCGTCATATATTGATCACTCCATTGCCCAAATACTGCGTCAGGCGTCCATTGAAACGTAAAGCCAATTAATGCAGCATCTGGATTTTGACGTTTTGCACTTAGCATCGTATCATCTTGTGTGAAGGACTCGCGATCAATGATTCCTTCTTCATAAAGTTTATTCAGCCACTTTAAGCTTTCCTTATATTCCTCAGAGGTAGGATAGTAAACTGGCTTTCCATCCTTAATCATCATATTATTTCCACGAAGATCAGTAATTCCGAATATCGTAAGTATACTTAGATCAATATCACCAGAGTTACTTACAGGTATTTCATCCTGTTTACCGTTACGGTTCGGATCATTCTCCTTGAACGCCTTAAGCACCGTGTATAACTCATCAATATTCGTTGGTACTTCTAATCCAAGATTATCAAGCCATGTTTTATTAATAACCGGCTGAGTGCCTGACTTCGGACGGGAAGGTAATCTTGCTGGCAATGAATAAATTTCTCCATCTGGAAATGTACTAATTTTCTTCAATAACGGTGTTTCCTCCATGGCTGCCTTAAGATTAGGCATATACTCATCAATATATTGATCTAATGGTCTGAAATAACTAATGTTATTAATAATATCTGAGTTTTCAAATGCCGAGTTACCGATGATAACATCAGGTAGCTTTCCACTTGCTAGCATAATTGATTTTTGCTCGCCCCAATCGTTGGAAGACATTACTTGCCAATTGATTTTGACGTTACTATTTTTCTCTAGCTCCTGTAGCCAAGTATTTGTAGTAAAGCTGTCCCCCATATTTCCCCAACGCACTGTCAAAACATCTAACGTAATAGGCTCATCAACAATCGGTAAGCCCTCTTTATTGAACTGATCTGTAGCATTTGAATTCGTTGCATTTGGCTTCGTATTATTACTACTACAACCCCATAGCAATGAACCAAGCATCGCCAATAGTGTAAGAGACAACAACATTTTTTTCATATCAACATTCCCCCTTAATAAGTTTAAGTGCATATTTCCGAGCCACAACCGTTACTAAGATTTCACCGCTCCAATCATCACCCCCTGATTGAAATACTTTTGAACAAAGGGATACACACACATAATTGGAACGGTAGCAACGATAATGACAGAATATCGAAGCATATTGGATAAACGTAGCGCAATTTGTGCTGCCTCGCCTGTTCCCATATCAGATTGCATCTGATTGGTAATTAAAATATTTCGAATGACAAGCTGCAGAGGATACAGATCCGGACTTTTTATATAAATCAATGCATTAAAGTAAGAATTCCAATGCCCGACAGCCATCCATAACGCTAATACTGCGATAATTGCCTTCGACAGCGGTAGCACGATCTGAATGTAATAGCGTAAGTTCCCGCAACCATCCATCTGCGCTGCCTCCCATAAATCTGCAGGAATACTATTCTGAAAAAACGTTCTGGCGACGATAATATCGAATACACCTACCGCAAACGGCAATACCATAACAAGAAATGTATCATATAAGCCAAAATCTCTAATCGTTAAAAAGGTAGGAATAAGACCACCATTAAAGAACATCGTGAAGATAAAAAATAATGTAAGTATCTTTCTTCCGAATAAATCTCGTCTAGATAATGCATAAGCTGCTGATAAATTAACTATCAATCCTATTAATGTACCAACAATGGTGTATGCAATCGTATTTCGATAACCAATCCATATTTTCGTTTGATTAAGCAACTCTTTATAACCTTCCAACGTAAAGCCCTTCGGCCAAAACCATACTTGCCCATTACCTACCGCATACGGGTCACTGAAGGAAGCAATAACGATAAAATAAAGCGGATATATAGTTACCATAAGAACAATAGCAGTTCCTACATATAAAAGTATTTCGCCAAACGAATCTGATGTCCATCTTTTTCTAATCTTTTGCTGCTGTAGCTTAACTCCATTGGCCATTCTTATCCTCCTCTCTGCTACCAGATACTATTTTCACTATATTTTTTGGAAATTTGATTGAAAGTAATTAGTAATATTAAATTAATTATCGTATTAAACAGATTAATTGCAGAAGAGAAACTATATTGCGCACTTAACAAACCAATCTTATACACATAAGTAGCAATGACCTCACTACCCGAAATATTGAGATTGTTCTGCATGAGGAACACCTTCTCAAAACCAACCCCTAATAGTCCACCAATTCTTAATATTAGAAGCGTCACTGCAGTTGGAATAAGCATCGGGATATCGATCATTTTAACCATCTGCCATCTACTTGCCCCATCTACCTTAGCTGCCTCATATAGACTTGGGTTAACTGCTGATAGCGCAGCTAAATAAATAATGCTATTCCATCCTGTTTGTTGCCATACATCTGACCATACATATAAGCTGCTGAATAAACTTGCTGAGCCCATTAAGTTTGGTGCTTCAGCTCCAAACAAGCGATACAAATTACCTATTAATCCGTTACCTGGAGATAGCAGGATCATCATTAACCCTACTAATACTACCGTTGAAATGAAATGTGGCATGTAAGTTACCGTTTGGAAAAATTTCCTATACCAATTTTGACGTAGCTGATTAACTAACAACGCAAACGCAATAGGTATTGGAAATGTAGCAAAGCTGTACAAACTGATCATAATCGTATTTTTCAGCGTCACCTCAAATTGATAGGAGTTAAAAAATTTCTCGAAGTACTTGAAGCCTGCCCAAGGACTTCCCGAAATCCCTAGTGAAGGGTTATAGTCCTTAAAGGCAATAATTACGCCATACATCGGTTTGTAGGTGAACAATATTAACAATATGACGGCTGGCATTAATAGCAAATATAAGCCCCAGTTCTTTTTAATTTGTACAAATGATGTTTTTAGTTTTAATGCATTTTGACTCAGAACATTCTCCCCCCTTCATGATGCTTGAAGCTTACTTGAATTTCATATCTTCAGTATAGAAGGTTATGGATGAACATTCTGGACCAGTTCAATGCTCAATTCGGACCTCATGTGCTACTTTGTATATTGGGCGACAACAGATATGTTCATATCCGGACCTCAACCACTACATATCGGACTTCTTTAGCTTATGAGTGATTTCAGCGCACTTTTTCTAGTAAAAACATTTATAATAGGAAGTGTAATCGTTTTCTAATGACCTTGGAGGAAATGAGGGAGGATCTTAATGGAAGCCGTGAAGGAAGGTAAATTACTCTCAATAAAGCACTATGTAAAACGTCTTCTTTTCATTTCTTTTGTCGTATTAATACTAGATATATTTATTAGCTTTATCTCTATCACTCTCGTTCAACAGCAATCGGCACAGTATTTACGTAATACGGCAGATTTGTATATTGATCGTATTAATAATAACTTTTCTTATCTAAATCTATTTATGGGCTCGACACTTGCTAACGATGAGGATCTAGAAATGATGAATGAAAGTAATATCAACGATGCCGACTTTATTAAATCCAACCGGAATCTGTATAGACGCTATGCGGAGCTGAAGCAAAGTCTAGGTGCAGAATTTAACTTTTTTGTGTACTTAAAAAATAATGACTATTTCTCTAACTTTGCACCCATGAGTTTAAGTTATCCAGAGTATGAGGCTCTAAGAGCACAAATCATTGCTTCGATTGATAATGGCACCTCTTACGATAAGTACTCTTTACACTGGTCAACGATAAATCTTAATGAAAATTCTTATATCATTAAAATTGTACCCTATTATGATAGCTTCATGATTAGCTTAATCTCCGCAGAGAAATTAATTGCTCCACTACAAGAGTTAGATCTCGGAAAAGAAGGTTATATTACACTCATCGGTATGGACAATGAAAGTATAACGAATCCAGTTCCTAAGCAATCCAAGCTACTTCAGCTTATGCAGTTAGGTACCATTGTCAATCGTAATTTCACCAATGCTACCTTCAATGTGCAGTTAGTCATTCAATTTGGTGCATTTGAGAAGATTATGGTTGCTCAGTTACTTGTTGTTTTTCTAGCAATATTAATTGCATGCTTCCTTTGCTTTATTATGTTAGATTTTTTGAAAAAGGTACTTATCCCAATCAAAAATTTTTCAAAAAACTTAACCGTAATGACAAACAGTAGCGAGCCAATAAATATGGAAAACAGTAAAATATTCGAGCTGGAACGTGCAAATACGCAATTTAATCATATGGTACGGCAGCTCAGAGAGATAAAAATCGAAATGTATGAACGCGAGCTAGAAAAGCAGGATATGCAAATTCGCTATATGAAGTTGCAAATCCAGCCTCATTTCTTTCTTAATTGCCTAACAACAATCTATAGCATGTCACAAATGCATATGTATGACGAAATTCAAAAAATGACATTAGCCATTTCGAATTATTTCCGATATATTTTTCAAAGCGACAGCAACTTCGTAAAACTCAAAGATGAACTTGAGCATATCCGAATTTATATGGATATTCAAAAGCAACGATATCATCAGACATTTCAATATCATATACAGCTAGATTCCAAAGCTGAAGACACTGCAGTACCACCGCTTGTACTTCAAACTTTTATCGAAAATATAATGAAATATGCGGTATCACGTGATCAAGAAATCGATATCTTTATTACAATTAATCATATTTTGCTAGAGCAGGAGCCTATAACCTATATTCGTATTGCTGATACAGGACCTGGATTCCCCATAGACGTGTTAAATAAACTACAAAATAAAGAATATCTAGATCAAACTCATGGGAAGCATATTGGGATTATGAACACAATACAGCGTTTAGAGTATTTGTACAAACATAAAGCGTCAATCCGTTTTTCTAATATTGACAGCAATGGAGCCTGTGTTGAATTATGGCTTCCGACGGAACAGGAGGAGCTTTCATGAATATCTTACTTGTAGACGATGATTACTTTGTTATAAAAGCACTTGAGACACGGATGGATTGGAGCTACTTACAAATCAATCAAATATATACCGCTCAAAATATAACTCAAGCAAAAGAAATTATAATGAAGCATCCCATTCAGATTCTTGTTTCCGATATCGATATGCCACAAGGTACTGGATTAGAGCTACTAGCCTGGGTACGTGATCAAGGACACGATATTCAAAGCATTATTTTAACGAATTATGCAGATTTCAACTATGCTCAAAAAGCGATTGAATTACAAAGCTTTGAGTATTTTCTTAAACCTATCGAATTTGATAAGCTTATGCTCATTATTCAGAAGGCGATTGCTCAGGTAAAGAAAAATGAATTGAATGAACAAGCTAAGCAAAAGGGATATTTGTGGAAAAATAATCAATTGAAGGTCATTGAACACTTTTGGCGTAAGCTTATTCTGAATAGTCAGAGCTTTCCGATGAAGCGAGATGATCTCATACATTCCATCGCAGAGCTTCAACTTCCCTACTGCCTTGAGGATAATTTTCATGCCTTATTATTCAATTTATATCCACATTACAATAGCATGGGGATAACAGATAAGGGTATATTTGACTTTGCCTTCGAAAATGTATTCCATGAAATCTTCCATAGCTCAACTCTATCTATGGAGTTAGTAATGGAGCATAAGGAATATAGCTGGATTGCGATCTTCAGATGCCTCGAACCTCAGCAGCAACCTGATCTTGAACAGTTGTGCCATACCTTTATCGCAAAGTCTATTCCTTATCTGAAGGCAGATGCAAGTTGCAGTATGGGCCTTCCTGAGTCGTTAGAGAAGATTCCGCAAACTGTGAGACAGCTTATGCGAATGAATGAGGAAATTGCCCAAACAAGAAATCAGATTATTTTTATCGATCACTATCAACTGCAGGCTAAAAAGGAATATTCACCGCCTGACTTAGCACAATTAGAGGAGAAGCTTTATCTTAATAAACTGGAACAATTCATTCTAGAAATACAGAAATATTTGCGTAGCTGTGTCAACGGAATGTATTTAGAAAAATCCATTCTTAGCTTATTTCGTCTGGATATTACTCAGCTCGTGTATTCATTTCTAAAATCCAAGGAAATTCTAACGCACAAGCTATATTCAGGTAAAAGCTATGAGCGTCTATTTTCGCTTTCTCTTCAGTCGATAGAAAATATGGAGGAATACATTACTTATCTCGTTCGTACAGCGATGGAATATATAGAATTCACAAAGCAATCTACATCAGTCGTCGAAGAAATCAAGCAATACATTCATGAGCATATCGGTGAAGAATTAACACGTAATAGTCTTGCCGAGGTCATCTATCTGAACCCAGACTACTTAGCCAGATTGTTTAAGAAAGAAATTGGTATATCCTTAGGCACTTACATTACAAAAACCCGAATCAGCGCTGCAAAACAGCTACTTGATACGTCGACGCTATCGATCTATAGTGTAGCTAATAAGGTAGGCTATCCTAATTACTCCTACTTCTCTAAATTGTTCAAGCAGGATGTTGGAGTAAGTCCAAATGAGTATAAAAAGGGTTAACTACATCGTCACGACATAACTATAAAATAAAGATATATATGACAATACCCATCCCCACATTAAATTAGCCCTTGCCATCAGGCAAGGGCTAATTGGTTATTCATAGTGTCTTTTAACAACTATAAAACTTAAACGAGACATACTGCTTATGACGCTCTCCAGAACCAACAAATACATTCCTCGTAAGCCAGTCATACTTTCCTTTTTCCACTTCAAATGTAGGAGTGGAGCGGAAATAATATTGATGAGCTTCTACCTCTAATCCTTGGCTAAGTTTCTCAATAATGTCTGGAGGTCCATGACGATAGCCTTTATTGACAATATAAATATAGACTCCATCATTCGTTTTCATCGTATAGTGTGCTTCTATTTCTGCTACACCATCTGGACGTATAAGCTGCCAGTCTGCTCCCCCAGGTAATATAGTACCACTCATCTCTTGACCTACAAATGTCCCTCCTACAATAGGAATCATTTTGCGAATTCCTTTGGATGTGGCACCGATTTCTTGCACAACACCGACTTCAATTTTGGCTTCTAATACAGGTTTAAGTGTAATCACTTTATCACCTTCATTTCTAAATGATTAAGCTGTTGCTTATCAAAGCCTGCAATTTGTTTGTAACGGTTAGCCACTTCTTCCAATTCAGCTTGCGAAATGACATCATCTAAGCGTGTAAAGCCATCTGGAGCACGTTCGTGAACCATTTGCATCACAATCTCTGGACCATATTGGCGATTACTATGTACAATTGATGCTGTTTTTTCGAGACGTTGTTGTTCGTACATTAATAAAGCATGCTCAAAATCTTGATTTTCTTTAAGCGCTAAATATAAGGCTTCAGCGTCTAATATGGCTTGTGAAGCACCATTTGAACCAATTGGATACATCGGATGTGCCGCATCCCCTAGCAACGTGACCCTACCAAAACTCCACTGAGGTAGTGGATCTCTATCCACTAATGGGAACTCATAAACAGATTCAGCCCCAGCAATTAAGCTTGAGATATCTAGCCAATCAAATGTCCATGCTTGGAACTTACCAGAGAAATCCTCACGATTAGCAACTCTATTCCAATCATTTCGATCAGGTGGTTCCTTAACTACTAGTTCAGCGATCCAGTTAATATCACATAACCCCATATCATCAGGTTCAGTAATCGGGTAAGCAACGAATTTCTCATCTATATTTCCTGCCATAATCATCGTGCGACCAGATAAAAATGGTTGAGCTTTCGTCATTCCGCGCCATAGTATTCTGCCACCATATTTAAGTTTATCATCATATGGATACAGCTGTTTTCTCATTGCGGAATGAATGCCATCCGCCCCAATTAATACATCAGCCTCTACTACATGGTGTTGTTGCTCATTGTTTCGATCAACGAAATAAGCTTGTACTTGATTATTTTGCTGTTCAACATGAGATAAATACTTTCCTGTATTAATGCAGTCTTCTCCCAGAACTCGTTGCACTTCATTAAGCAGTATCCCTTGTAATCGCCCTCTATGAATGGAGTATTGTGGCCAACTGTAGCCCGCATCAATGCCACGAGCTTCTTGCCATATCAATTGACCAAATTTATTGTAGTAGACTAATTGCTTCGTGCGAATAGCTACCTCATCCAGCGCCTTTTGTAATCCTAGATCCCATAATATTCTTACGGAATGTGGCAATAAATTTATACCTACACCTAACTCCTTAATTGTTGTTACAGACTCATAGATCCGAACATCTAATCCCGCACGATGAAGATATAAAGCTGTCGTCAATCCGCCGATGCCAGCCCCAACTACAATTGCCTTTTTTTTGTTCATCATTAGAATACTCCCCTCAAATATTAATCTATGTATCATAACTTCTAAATACAAGAGAATGTAAGCGAACAACTTCATTTTATTACATTGTTATCCAGAAATATATATATATTTCAAATTAATTACCCGTTTTGAAGCCAAGAAAAACACCATCTTCTTACGAATGGTGTTTAGTCAAGGTTATCTTAAAATAGAACTTACGATCAGCCTGGCTGGTTACTTCATGATACAACCTATGTATCATAACTTAACATTTGCTTTCGTGAGAATTCTACTAGCTGTTCCTCGTCTAAAGGTCTGCTATAGTAATACCCTTGGATCGTATCCACATTCATATCAGTTAAAATTTGCTGCTGGGCTTCTTTTTCCACACCCTCTGCAACAATCTGAAATTCCAGACTGTGTCCTAGTGTAGTAATTGTTTTCAATATAGCTTGTACTATAGCGTCCTCTTCAACTCGATGGATAAAAGAACGATCTACTTTTACTCGATTAATAGGCATTAAACGCAAGTAATTTAAGGAAGAATAGCCTGTTCCGAAATCATCCAATGCAATTTGTATACCTAACTCCCTTAGCTCCATTAGCTTTTGAATGGTTTTTTCTTGGTGATCGATAATTACTGATTCTGTTATTTCAAGCTCAAGCAAGGCCGGCTCTACACTATAATAGATCAGTTTCTCTTTTACTTTCTGAACAAAATTATCCTCGCGCAATTGAATAGAACTGACATTCACCGCCACATACTGGATACTGACACCCTGCTCGACTATCCGTTTAATCATCTGCAAACTAGCATCTAGCACCCAATCTCCAATGGCAATAATTTGACCTGTTCTTTCTGCTAAGGGAATGAACTCTGCTGGCGAAATCATTCCTAGTTCGGGGTGTTTCCAACGAATAAGTGCTTCGACTCCCATCATTTTACCACTTCTTATATCTAGCTGTGGCTGATATTGAAGGTAAAACTCTTCGTTTAACAAAGCATGCCTCAAACTATCCTTTAGAAGAAGGTCCTTATTTATTTTTTCTTTCATTTCATTACTAAAGTAGTAGATACAGTTGCGCCCTTGTTCCTTTGCGTGATAGAGTGCCGTATCGGAAGTTATCAGTAATTCTTCTATCGTTCTACCGTCAGATGGATACAATGAGATACCCATGGATGCAGTGATATACATATTTTGTCCGATTAATAGGAATGGACTCGAGAATGATTGATGGATATGCTGTAAAGTTGAAAAGGCATTATCTTCTGCATCTCTTTTTACAGGCATAATTAACACAAATTCATCTCCGCCGAACCGTCCAAAAAAGCCATTGTTCGGTAACATTCCACTTATTCGTTTCCCCACTTCAATTAGCAAATCATCACCGTATGCATGCCCTTTTGAATCATTTATTTGTTTAAAATGGTCCAAATCGAGGAAAGTAACGACGATCATCTCTTCATCAACATCAATTGCTGCTATCCATTGTTGAAGTGTTTTCTCAATTAAATTGCGATTAGCTAAGCCTGTAAGTGAATCATGAGTAGCTTGGTAATCCAGTTCATCTACTTGGCTTTTGATTTGCAGCGCCATCTGTTCGACAGCTTGCGCAATTTCACCCACTTCGTCCTGACGCTTAATGCCTATTTTAACGCTAAGATCTCCATGTTTTATTTTATTAATTTGCCGGACAATGAATGGGATATCTTTCAATAAGAAATGTAACACTAATGAAAGTGTTGTTAACAAAATAATAATAGCGATTGCCCAGACGATAACATTAGATCTTTCATATCTAACAAGCGGCTCTAATATAACCTCCTCAGGTACGTAGATAACTATACTCCAGCCAAGCTCATCTAACTGACCAACAGCGCCATAATAATTGGTATTATCTTTTTCTATTTGTAATAGTCCTTCTCCCTTTATTTGTGCCTTCTCAAAACTCGACCACATCCTATCGGCATCATAGAGAACTTCACCTTGATTAGATACTAAAATGAGCTTTTGTCCGTCTATTTCAAAAGGCTCTAATAGGTCGGCTAAAGTATTTAAGTGTATATAAACGCCGAAATCCCCCACTCGCTCACTGTCTACTATGACTGGGTATGAAATACTAATCGTCAATTCATTTGTTAGGTAATCCAGGTATAGCCTAGAATAAGAGATTCCCGCTGTTTCTGAAGCTTGTTTATACCAAGGACGTTCTTGGAGCGAATACTCAGGACCTGAAACATAATCATGATCTGCAATAAAGTAATTATTGTTAGTATGGACTAACCAAATCATATGAAGGTCCGTATTGTTTTCTTTTATATTCGTCAACGCTTGCTGAATCCATTCATAATCTTTATTGAAACGAACACTTTCTCTTTTTTCATTTGCACTCATAAAGCTTTTAACAACTGGTATTGAAGACATCTGGCGTACAATATCGCCTTTATTTTCGAATACAGATGAAACAGCATTTTTTACATTGTCATTATTAAGAGCTAACTTCCGTTCCACTTGGTCAATTAATATATCCTTTGTCATGGAGTGAGAATAGAAAGCAATCGTCAACATAGCTGATAAAACCACAACAAGCATTGAGAGGACCACTTTGATACCGATTCCCAGTTTCATAAACTAACCTCCATTTCAGCTAAATATGTCCAGTCTTAGTATACATTCTCATTGTATCGACACGATTCCTGCATATATGATGAATTCAATTCGAATGCTTCTAAAATTAGTTCTATTTCAATTATTTTCGGGGAATTAATTGCAAAAACTTACCCTAGTGTCTTGCTTGCCGCGTTGCCGTGCTCAACACCAAATAAAAGCGTTAAAGGATACGATATCGAATGACATGCTATCGTCATCGTATTACTAAAAGTCATTCCAGCATAGGCACTAGCAAGTACTAGCTGATTACGCGTCTCTAGATCTGTAAGCCCAGCCTTTAATTAATGATGATGTTTATATTTCGGGATGAGAAGTCAAGCAAAAACCCCCTGAAAAATCGTGCGTTTTACCCCATTATTAGTACGGGTATTTTCTCAGTGCTGTTTCATCGGCACATTCCACGAACCCAGTCATAGCAAGGCTTTCTAACCACCCCTCTGAACAATCTCTATAAACGCAGAAAAGAGGCTGCGACATAACCAGTCAAAAAAAGCAAAGGGGTTGAAATCGATGAGATTTCAACCCCTTTGCTTTTTTAGTGCTTTTTATGTGAGAATGTTACGCCCTCCTAACATATTTTCTTAAGTTTACTGCCATTAACGCTAAACAAATATCATGTTCAACCTTCCGTTTTCCTCGTAAATTTAAACGAGTGAAACCCAAATTAGCCTTCAAAAAGGTGAATACAGGCTCTACGTCAATTTTACGTTGACGGTAGATTGCTCCTGCTTCTGCTTTTGTACAGTCCAATCGAAATGAACAATCGGTGCAATCCTCACATTCATAGAGCTTGAAGTCACGCTGGAATCCAGCTTTGTCGTTTTGAAAAGTATGACGAACAAAGGCTACTTTTTTGTTGTTCGGACAGGTGTAGCTATCGTCGGTCACATCGTAAGCCCAGTTACTTGTATGGAACGGATTGGTTTTCGTTTTCTTCTTTTGTTCATGCAAAGAATGGGCATGGGTAATGAGTGGGGTACTTTGTCGTTTCGTTAAAATATCTTCATTGTTTTGCTCGCTGCCATAGCCTGCATCAGCAACAATATGTTCGGGTAATTCAAAATAGTCACGTTCAATCTCAACTAGAAAAGGAATTAGTGTGTATTGTCCTTCCATTGCAATTTTAACATTGTAACCATGCTTCAATTTTAGTGCCATCATTGAAGACAGCCATTTGTTTAATGAGTGTTTGTTCTACTAGCTGACGGCGGAACTGAACGAAGCATTGACGGAGCAGCTCTTTCATCTTAGGATGAATACTAAAGCGATTGATGGTACGGTAGCTATGAAGCGTCCCATTAATTCAAGCTATTAAGATGGAATAAATATGAACTTACCATTAGCTTTTGTAGCAATGTTTTTATCTTCGAACATTTCCAACTATAAAAACTTCCTAGTCGTCTTTCCATTAACGCAACTAAACACCATATTTTTACCTTCAACGACCGTTTGTAAGTGAACATT
>DXHF01000515.1 GCA_019113605.1 Candidatus Paenibacillus intestinavium | reverse complement strand
CTTCCTGTTGCTCCTGCTGGTCCTTGTATTCCTGTTACCCCTTGCGGACCTTGACTTCCTGTTGCTCCTGCTGGTCCTTGTATTCCTGTTCCCCCTTGCGGACCTTGACTTCCTGTTGCTCCTGCTGGTCCTTGTATTCCTGGAACACCCCTAGGCCCTCGAGGTCCTTCCGGTCCAGGAGGGCCAGGAGGACAGTTACATCTTCCCATATTAATCATCTCCCTATAGTAAGCGTTATTCATCATATGAGTAGATTTTGAAGACAACAATGTATATACCTATTAACCTACAAAAAAGGCGCTTGAGCACAAATCATTTACAAAGCTTCTGTTTCGCCAAGCATTTGTCCCATTCATTATTTCTACACTAGCATATAAATAGTTCAACGGATCGAAGGCTAGGGAGTGACAAAATTGGAGAACTCACCATTAATAGGTATTATGGTAGGTACAAGAAAAAGCAGAAAAAGAATTTTGGAGCTTTACCAACGTCATAATAATCTAAATATGCAACTGTACGCCTTTACTCCGGCAGATATTATTTGGAAAAAGCAACGTATTATTGGACTCATGCTAAAAGAAGGTATATGGAGTCAAATATCCTTTCCTTTTCCACATGCCGTCTATAACCGATGCTATAATAAAAAGCCAATAACAATTCAACGTCTTGAGAAGGCGATTGGTAAAAACAAGTGTTTCAACAATATTAACTTTTTTAATAAATGGGATATATATAACCTATTAACGAATTCTAGTATAAACGCTTATGTACCAGACACATTCTTATATAACAACGTAAATATAACTGAACTATTAAAGAAGTATAAACTAATATATATTAAACCTTCTTACGGATTTCAAGGGAAGTCTGTACATCGGATTGAATTAATGGATAACGGAGAGACTCACATCTTTTTACACAGTTTAGCGCCAACATATATTTGTAGAAAGAATGAAAACCTTCGGGTAAAATTAGATGGACTTCTTGGATTAGGAAAATACATGGTTCAACAAGGTATTTGTATAAGTCAACTTGACGATCAGTATTTTGATATTAGAGTGCTTGTTCAAAAAGGTATGGACGGGGAATGGGGCGTTACTACTATAGCTAGTAGGGTCGCTTATGAAAATTACTTTAATACGAGTATGTGTGAAACGATTACTGATGTTATAGAAATTCTGCCACGATTATTCTCTCAAGAGAAAATTAAAGAAATACTCCACTCTCTTAATGAGGTAAGTGTAAGAGCCGCTCAAGTAGTAGAAACTCATATGGGGTCATTTGGTGAACTAAGTGTGGATTTTGTAGTAGATGAACAAGGAAAGCTATGGATTATTGAACTTAATGGGAAACCACAAAAAAATATATTTGAAGATATGAAGTATTTTAAAGATAAAAATTTAGTTTATAGTAGGCCTTTGGAATATGCTTTCTATCTTTCATACAGTTCAAAATATCGTAAATAGCTGTAACAACAAGGTCACCAAATAGGGTGACCTTGTTGTTACAGCTATTGTATACTCTTAATTAATACCTTTGCTGAAGAAAGCAGAGTACTTTCCTTATCGATATTGACAATAAATTTTCTGTATCGCGGGCGATGGCTGCAAGCTTAGCTCGCTCTGCAACAACTGTACATACCGTTCATAGTAGTTATGGAACGATTGCTTATCGCCCATTGCTCCAAGAGTTTTAAGTAGAAGCTGATTGGACCGTTCATCAAATTCATTACGGGCAACTAGTTTTCGCGCAATCTGGACCACTTCTCCATATCGTCCACTCTCAACTAACCAGTTGGCCAAATGATTAGCGAACGTTTGGTACAACACATTCATATTCTCCCGCTCCATCGCTGCCCAGACAAACGATTTCTCTTCAAAAAGTTCTCCCGAAGATTGCTTCTCTAATTCAATCGCACTCGCAACATTGTCATCATTAATGTTCGTTAGCTGATCTACACCCTGTTCAAATTGAATAAAGTCAACGTCTAGTTGACTCATCTCTATTCTATACCGCTCCTGCCCTGATATTAGAATCTCTTTGAATCCATGAGGATTAAGTGCTCTTCTTAGCTGATAAACGACTGTATGAAGATATACTTCTCCATTTTTATATGGCGTATCTGGAAATAAATCTTCAATTACCCGCATTTTCGCTACGCTTTGGCCTCGATGTAATATTAAGTAGACAAATAGCTCCTCGCTTTTTTTCGAGCTCCATTTTACGATGCCCTGCTCCGCACTGCTAGCCTCCAAACAGCCGAGTGTACGTACCTTTAACCTCGACTTATTCGCATCCGTATTCGCATCGAGTAGCTGATTATTTGCATTAGCGGATGCACCACGTCTTTGAATTGCTCTAGTGATCGTTTGAGTCAATCGTTGACGACTAATCGGCTTTACCATATAATCCAAAGGATAAACATCATAAGCTGCCATTGCATAATCTGAATGCGACGTTGTAAATACAATATCTAGCTCTGGATGCGTTAAGCGCAAATGGCGCGCTAGCTCAATACCATCATCAGTAGCTATTTGAATATCCAAAAATGCTAGATCGACATGGCGATCACCTATAAATTCACTTGCTTCCGCAGCATTTTGAAAACTGCCAACAAGTTCAACTTCTTCCATACTAGACAGCATTCGCTTCATAGCTAACAGCATAATCGGCTCATCATCTACTATAATAACTTTCATAGCTCTGCCCCGCTTCTTATCGTAAAGTAAAAGCTGCTTCCTTGCCCTACTTCACTCTCTACCCACATCGTTCCCCCACTTAGCTGCACAAATTGTTTACTAACAAGCAGTCCAAGTCCTGCCCCTTTTTCACCTAATGTACCGATAGAGGAATAAATTTGCTTAGCAACGAAAAGCTGCTCCGCCCTATCTATATCCATCCCAATTCCGTTATCTCGAACAGATACAATGACCATATCACCAGACTGCTCTGCATGGATATCGATTGAACCACCCACTTGAGTGAATTTGATCGCATTGGATAGTAGATTTCGAATAATTAATCCCATAGCTTCACGATCGGCAAACACACTTGTACCTGCAGGAATGCTATTATGTATACGCAAATGCTTTGCTGCGCTACTCATATGTAGTAATTGACAACTTTCCTCTACAACCTCTAGCAAATCTAACAATTGTGGCCTAAGTGCGATATTCTCTCGTTGACTGCGGAACCATTCTAGCAAATTGTTAGACATGCCAAGTGTATTTCGGATTTGCTCACCCAGCTTAACGATAACCTCCTGATGCTCCGCATCGAAGCGTTCAAGATCATGCTCTAGCAGCTCTATTAATTGATATTGCATCGCTAGTGGACTCCGAATATCATGAGAAACAATCGTAAATAATTGATCCTTTAATTTATTCAGGTGAGCAATCTTCTCCAAATGTCCCTGTTTCTCAGTTATATCAAAGATTACTGACACACTTCCTTGGCTTTGATTGCGTAGTACCCGCAATGGATATACATTAACACGATAAATTTTCCGTTCTCCTGCCTGCCACACATCAATTTCCACACTACCCTGTTGGCCAGACTGACATAATTGATGCCACTCTGGCCAACGCTCTAGTAGCTCCGAGATCGAATGACCATAAAAATCTGTATAGCCAATTTCCGCAAAAAACTGAATCGCTTTTTTGTTATTATCGATCACTTTCCCCGCAGCATTTATTATTAAAATACTTTCTTGAATCGTGTCAAATACAATAGTTTTCGCAATTGGCACGATTGAAAAAAATTTAGTTCGCAATACAATTAACATCATGATCGTACCCGTCACCCCACAAAAAACAGATAGTGGTTTTAGCCATGGTGACCATAATGGATTAACAAATTTCATCAGCTCCATCAGAAATGGCAATGTGGCTAACAGCACCACTAGCATTCCTGGTTTACGAAAATGATGCGGTATTGCCCATATATATCTAAGTAATAAGTACATGCTCAGTGCTAATGCACCGTAGCAAAGCAAATTAAACATCGTTGCAAATATTGTTCTTGTTGTAATTAATTGATCTTCATATAACTCAACTGAGTAATAGATGACATGAATATACGGATCAAGCCAAATAAGTATAGCGAATAAAGTAAATACTGCAAATAATGCAAGCTTCCATGACCA
The DNA here is from genome assembly GCA_019113605.1 of Candidatus Paenibacillus intestinavium. GTDB lineage: Bacteria > Bacillota > Bacilli > Paenibacillales > Paenibacillaceae > Pristimantibacillus > Pristimantibacillus intestinavium. The sequence goes on along the minus strand of DXHF01000515.1, from coordinate 8,411 downwards.
CTTCATCACTCTACGGGATCCCGTTAACTCATATATAAATACAATAAATAATGGCACTATAAAAAGCAACGCGGTCTGCTGTATATTACGAAAAATTAGCTTTTCCATCAATAAAAAGCTGTTTGTCTCTAGAACAACATTGCTGGCAAATATAATTCGACAAATGACCACGCCCATCATATAACGAACGCCAGGTTCTCGTCTAAATCGGTACAAAACGGAAAAAACTATTCCCATCATAAGTACAGAAATAATCATAAAGATAAGTTCTGCCGTAAATATCATAAAGAAACTCCTTTCTCTTTATGATTCTCATATTACAGCTTTTCCGAACATAAAGAAATGGCGATGCAGGAATTAATTCCTACATCGCCATTTCTCATATTCACAGTAGATGTTATGAATGACGCTGCTTCCATAGGCGTAAAAGCACGACGGTCGCTTCTGCTCTTGTCGTTAATCCTACTGGTACAAAGAGATTATCTTGTCGGCCGTTCATTAGCCCATACTTACGGGTTGCTTCAACATAAGCTTTACCCCATGCTGGGATTTGGTCATCGTCAACAAACGGAGTGTTCACGATATCTTCTTTTGCTGCATCCCACATCATCGCCCTTGCAACCATAATAGCTACTTCTGTGCGACTTACTGTCCGCTCTGGCTTTAGTGAACCATCAAGGTAGCCCTCGAGAATTCCTTCAGCAACAGCAGTTTTTACAGCCTGTCGTGCCCACACTGGGATACTATCCTTATCACTCAACGATGTTTCGGGTGCTTCATTATTAATCGCAATTTGCAGCGTCCGCATAAGCATGATAGCAAATTCTGTTCTAGTCACGTAGCTATCTGGCATAAAAATATTCGCACTCACACCTTCGACAATACCAAGTTCTGTCGCTTCGCAAATATCTACCTTAGCCCAATGTCCTTCAATATCTGTAAATGGGCATAGTTTAACTGGAGTAGCATCTAGGCGAGTAATTGTTACATGGTATGTTTTCAACGTACCATCCTCTGCCTGCACCGTAATCGCTAGCTTATTAACCCCAAGTTCCAATACTATGCTCGTCTTCTTGCTGATTGCCTCTCCTGCTAGCTTCACCGTTGCAGCGTCATGGGCAGCAAGGGCCTCCAGCTCAATGGATTCAGCAGTTGTCTCAACATCAAATTCTGTCGTCGCCGCTGCAAATGCGGGAGATAGCTTAAGCTGTTGTTCCCCATTATCTATATTTAATTGAGACAAATCTGCATTACTTGAAAGTGAAATACTTGGACCTGATGGAGCACTAGGCTTAGTCTTCGCCACTACATTAACTGTACGCGTCACAGTGGTTGCCGCATGTCCTACTGCATCACTTACTTCATACGTTAATGTATACGTTCCAACTTGATTCGTATCAACCGTACCGCTTACAGCGATTGCTACGGTCAAATCACCATCGACTGCATCAAATGCCGTTGCACCAGGATCGGTAAATGTATCTCCTACCGTAATCTTCATCGGGTTATTTCCATCAAGCGTAATAACGGGCGGAGTTGTATCCTCTATTATGAATGTGAATATTTGAGGGGGTGTATGCTTCTCAATGTTATCCAATCCCGCAATATGAATAGAATAGGTTCCTTCCGCATATTCTTGATTCATAAACCAAATATTAATTTTATCACCTTGAAGCTTACCTGAAGAATTGCCAGAATGACTCCCGTTCATAACTTCGATACCCAGAGGATCAAAGACTTGGAAGTAAAGCCCTGCCTGCTCATAGATACTACCATCCATCATCTGATATGGAAGGTTAATTGTGATTGTCCAAAGCTCCTTGGGGTAAACTGGTAATAAAAAGCTTGCATCTACACTGAAGACAGTAGGAAAAGTTTTAAGATAAGGAAGTATCGTAGTAGGTCCCATAGTATTCTTAAAACCCCATACTTCTGTATCCCAACCTGCGTAAGTAGACTGCTTTTTCATATCGGCAAGCGCAGTTGCACCTGTCATGTCCGGTACCAAATCTGAACCAGAAGTCGAAAGTGTAGCATTGTCTGTAACGTTCCAATAGGAATTGTCGATATAGGTGTAATCAACTGGATCGATTACTCCGATTAAGCCACCAACCTTACTGGCGCTAGAACCAGAAGTTACAGTTCCTGCTGCATAGCTATTTATTATAAGACCGGCATTCCCCCCTACCAAACCGCCAACAGACGCCTCATCAGTAGTTTTCACATTACCGATAGCATAGCTGTTCTTTATGAGCTCCAGATCAGGAATACCTCCGGTAAATCCAATTAGCCCGCCAACACCAGTTGCTTGACCAGTAACCAATATATTTCCTGCTGCATAGCTTTGGTCAATGAATGAGTAACCCGTTACTTCCCCAATTAATCCACCGACATATAATGGACTCGCCCCACCATCGATATCTAACGTGACCTGTGCATAGCTGCTTGTTACCGAGCTACTTTTAGGTGAGTAGCTATTTTCTTGTAGCTGTCCGATTAGTCCACCAACAGAAGCTACGGAACCACTTATCTTGCCAATGACTGTGCTTTGCTCAATTTGGCTATGAATAGCTAGACCAATAAGCCCACCAATGACAGCAGCTGCATTTGTAGAGTGAATATCCACATTAACCAAGCGTACATTTTTAATGATGACTTCGGCTCCCGCTGAACCCTCTACCTTGCCAAACAAACCAACGTAAGTCTCAGGAGATTCAATGGTCAATCCACTAATAATGTTATTAGCGCCATCAAAACTACCGCTAAACGGATCTAAGTCCGTACCAATCGGCTCCCAGTTGCCATAAGTGGACAGATCAATATGGGCTCCAACCTTATAGCTTGCCGCCAAATCATCTCGTACATGATTCAAATCTTCCGCAGTTAAAATAATGTAAGGATCAGCTACCGTTCCATCCCCACTGAGCGTATGTGCTGCCTGAACCGTCACTGGCTGCACTGCTAGCAAAGGTGTTAACGCTAGAAGCATAATTAACAATAATAAGAAACTTTTTTTCATTTTCTTCCTCCAACTCATTCATCATATTTGAACGTAAAGGTTCACTTATGTTAAATGTTAACAGATGGCAATGAAAGAATTATGAAAGAAAGCTTCCTTACAACCATATACACAGCGGGCGGCAAATTGCATATTTGCTACTATGTTCGCAGCCATGTAGAAAAACTAACCTGCCTTATCAGTAAGGAATGATATGGCAGGCTAGTTGATGTTGTTTTTATAAGTTTTCACTGACTTCAATAAAACCTAAGTGGTTATTGACTAAATTTACCGATCTTCAACAATCTCTTGGACTTCATCCAATTGTTGCTTCATTAACTCTAACTGCTCTTTATTTTGTTGGACAGTGTCCATATGTTCATTGTATTGCACTGCATTACCTAGCGCATTTTCTGCATGAGATATTGCATTGTACGCTTGCTCCACCACTTGCTCCTCCGGGTATGACTTCGCTTGCGTCACCGCGTGATTTACCTTTTGGACAGAATTACTTAACAATGTGCTGGGATGATCCTGTTTCCAACTAGTTTCTGAGTGCTTAGCCAAGTTTGCTTCTTCCCTTCCTGCTAATTAGATAATATTATCTACACCATAGTTTTGTAACATACCCAGAAAAATATGCATGGATTGAAACTAATTATACTCGATTAATTAGATTGGACGAGTAGCGTAAACTCATTAAGTGTGTTACGCAACTGTAGCTTAAGTTCCTGTTGATCTGAGTTGTATGACCAAGCTCCACCAGCTTCTTCAATAGTAACAAGTTGGTTTGATTTTCCCACCAAAACTTGCGACGGATCGAAACTTAATAATTTAATAGTAATATCGATTTTCTCTCGTTGATCAGGCATTTCTTTTGCATGATACGTGAAATTCAACACAACTGAATCTCTGTTAAATGCTGCATCCACGTTCAATAAATTATATACGCCTTGTTCATAAGCATACGTACGAGCATCATCTTCATACCACTGGCTTGATGACGTACTACCTACCTGGCCTGCATATAAAACCAATGAAATATCGTTTTGCTCATTCAATGTAGGCTTCCATTCATTATCTAACAATTCAGGAATCATCGCACCCGCTTTCACATATAACGGAAGTACATCAAGAGGAGCGTAAGCTAATATATATTTCCCGCCAATATAACGTTCTCCGCTCCAATAGTCAATCCATTCACCTTCAGGTAAATACACGGAGCGTGTCTCCGTACTAGGACGAAGAATCGGGGCAACGAGTATATCTTTTCCTACCATGAACTGATCACATAGATTATATACGTTACGATCATTAGGATATTCCAAAATTAAAGGACGCATAATTGGTAACCCTGTTTTGTGAGCGGTATAAAACTGAGTATATAAGTATGGCATTAAACGGTAACGTAATCTAATATATTTTCTACAAATATCTTCAATCTCAGTACCAAAAACCCACGGCTCCTGACGAATAGATTCTAGCACACTATGATTTCTACAATAAGGGAAAAACACACCCGCTTGCGTCCAACGAGCTAGTAATTCTGGCGTCGTATGATGGGCAAATCCTCCAATATCTGGGCCAGCAAATGGTTGTCCCGATAAACCGAGATTTAATACCATTGGTATAGACATTGCAAGGTGTTCCCAGAAGCTCCTATTATCTCCTGTCCATGTCGCTGCATATTTTTGTATGCCGGCATAACCTGCACGAGTTAGTACAAAGGGACGTTCTCCAGCTAATTCTTTCTTAAGACCTTGTTGGGTCGCCATTGACATTAACATTCCATATAAGTTGTGTAGTTCACGATGTGTTTTGGGATTACCGTCATTTCCATGTACAACATCCAAATCCATTGTTTTGGAAGCATTGAATACAGCTGGTTCATTCATATCATTCCAAATACCATGAATGCCAAGGTCTGTATAATAACGATGTTGTTCACCCCACCATAAGCGAACTTCTTCTTCAGTAAAGTCTGGGAACGCACTAGCTCCGGGCCATACCGCACCGATGAATAGCTCACCTTCTATTTTTTTACAGAAATAATTATTACGAATACCGTCTTGATACTGTTCATACTCGGGATCCTGCTTGACACCTGGATCGACAATAGGTACGACGCGTATACCCATAGTTTTTAGTTCTTCAATCATTTGGCGCGGATTAGGAAAACGTACTGGGTCGAATGTAAACACTCTATATTCATCCATATAATGTATATCTAAATGAATGACATCACATGGAATATTTTTATCTCGGAAATTTCTAGCAAGAGTCATTACTTCTTCTTGATTCATATAGCTATAGCGAGATTGATGATAGCCGATTGCCCAAGCAGGAGGAATATCCATGCGTCCTGTTAACTCACTATATCTCTCTACAACTTCTTGCAGTGCAGGACCTAAGATGAAGTAGTAATCAATTGTTCCAGAATTAACTTGAAATTTATAAGAATCTTTACTTGATCGCATATCAAACGACGTACGACCAGGATTATCTAAGAAAATACCATAGGTAGGTTTTTCATATTGAAAATGAATTAGAAATGGAATCGATACATATAAGCTTTCTATTTCAGGAACATGAGGATCATATACGTCTGAATTCCACATATCGTACTTCTCACCTATTTTGTCTAGGAAGCTAGTTTTTTCTCCTAAACCATAAATATGTGAATCGGCATCCATTCGTTTTTTACAGACGTACTCTCCTCTACTAGAGCTATAAATCTCTTCGTCACTAGAGACTAACTCCCCATCTTTGTTGTAGAAATCTATACGAGTATCTGCTTTTTGCAAGACTACTGTAACCGCTGGTAAAACTAATTGATACTCTTGTTCAGTCTCTTCTAATTTTACTTTCACTTTCGAAAATGCATCTTTTTGCACAGCAATTGTTGTACCCAAATCTTGCACATGATCTAATAATAATTTCACTCGAACGATATAATCATTAACAGGCTGTACCATAATTGTTGCGTTTTCCGATTTAAATAAATATACTTCCTCCGTTGATAATGTAACGGATTGAATTCTACCTAAGTTCCAATGTTTCTCTAATATAGATTTTGAATTATTTTTATCTGGATGAATCGTTTCACTTGTTTTCATTTCCATATCTCCTATCCTTATAATTAACCTTTTACAGAACCAAGCGTAATTCCCTTAACAAAATACTTTTGAAAGAACGGGTAAATAATTAATAATGGAAGCATTGATATAAATATTTTAGCTGCATTTAAAGTCTGATTAGATAAACTTGTTAGCCGTTTGACTGATTCTGCATCTAGTTTTGTTAGATCAACGTTCGCAGTTACTTGACGTATATAGGATTGGAGTGGATAATTTTCATTTTTCGTCATCAAGATAAGTGCTTGGAAAAATTCATTCCAATGCCCAACAATCGTAAATATTAAAATCGTTGCCATTACAGGGGTTGAAAGCGGTAGAAAAATACTGAATAAGATACGCCAAGGTCCTGCTCCGTCAATCAGTGCGGACTCTTCCATTTCCTTAGGTAAATTTCTGAAGAAGTTCATTACTAATATGACGTTGAATACTGGTAATCCTCCGCCAAGTACAAGACCCCATATACTATTAATTAAACCTAACGATTTCATTGTCATAAACCATGGAACCATCCCACCGCTGAACAACATACAAAAAATCAATAACCACATAAATATATTTCTAAACTTAAATTCCTTTGTTGATTTGGATAATGGATACGCCATGAATAGCACAACAACAAACGTAATCGCAGCACCATATATAACACGCTGCACAGAAATGAAGAATGATTTGAAAAACTGTTTGTCATCAATAATTGTTTGATAAGAGGCGAAGTTTATACCTTTTGGTAACAAGAAAACTTCACCTGCAGCAACTGCCGCTCGATCACTAATCGAAACAACTAACGTATACCATACGGGCAATATACATAAAAGAGTAAGCAATATAATTAGAAATATATTAAAACCATTGTAAAACTTCGATATTATCGTGCGTTCTTCAACCATATATGTCACACCTTTCTGTTAGAAGATTCTATAGTTTGCAAATCGATACGCTAACGTATAAGAAATAGATATTAATACTAGGCCGACAACAGACTTAAGAAGTCCAACCGCTGTCGCGAGTCCATATTGCATATCAATTAAGCCTGCTCTATATACCCATGTATCAATAATATCTCCTGTTGAATATACCGATGGATTATACAAATTAAATATCTGATCGAATCCAGCATTCAGAATATTTCCCAAACTTAACGTACCTAGTAAAATAGCAACCGGTAACACACTAGGTAGAGTTATACTTATTAATCTTTTAAATTGGGAAGCACCATCTATTGCAGCGGCTTCGTACATTTCTGGGTTAATAGATGTTAGTGCTGCGAAAAATATAATAGCTGCAAAACCAAACTCTTTCCATATATCACTAAGAACAATAAGCCAAGGAAAAATCTCAGCGTGTGCAAAGAATATAATGGGCTCTGAACCAAATACAGCTAATAATTGGTTAACAGGTCCTGTATAAGATAAAATATCTAACATGATTCCAGCAACAATTACCCATGACAAAAAATGGGGTAAGTATACTATCGTTTGTACAGATCTGGTGAAAAATCGATTTTTAACCTCATTTAACATTAATGCAAACACCAATGGAACGATAAGATTTCCAATCATTTTAAGTACGGCAATAAATATTGTATTTTTGAAAACTTGTTTACTATCATCAAGCTCAAACATATACTTAAAGTTTTCAAGACCAACCCACTCCGATTTGAATATTCCTAAACCAGGGTTAAAGTCCTTAAATGCCATTAATATTCCATACATCGGAAGTAAATTGAAAAAAAATAGCCATACTAATCCTGGCAGGAGCATTAAATAATAATGTTTGTACGCGCTACGATTCAGCATATTAATTTCTCCTTAATAGATTAATCAAGACGAGTAAAGTTCTACTCGTCTTGACCATTTTACTTTACTTTAATTCATTAACTTCCTCAGTAATTTGATCTCCACCTTGTTGCTTCCACTTTTCTACAAAAGTATCGAACTCCTCAATAGGTGCACTACCCATAATGATTTTCAAGAAAGCCTCATCTTCTATTTTTTTCAAGTTAGACCATTTGGTTTGCATTGTTTTCGTTTGAGCTGTTGCTAAACTTTTTGTCCAATTAATTTTTGCATCTACAAACGCAGATCCACCATTTAAATGAGCATATAGATGTGTGAAGAAATCAGCATCTGTTTCTTGATCCCAATATTGAATATCATAGTTATCGAACGGCTCTATTTTTACATTCTGCACATGAGAAGCAAGCTCATAGGTAAAGCCATAGTTAAGTTTATCTACATCTTCAAGTGCGATCTCACCATTAAGAACCTTTTGTGTCG